>DASPSB010000149.1:0-2564 GCA_035624135.1 Candidatus Acidiferrales bacterium
CGCTTCTGCCCTTCCTCTCCCAGCGGGGCAAACAGAATCTGCCGCGAGTATCGTTCGTATTGCTCCGGCTCCATCATTTCTCCGCTCGTGCCAGTGTACCGCGCCCTGGCCGCTCTCGAACCTTGGAGACGGACGAAACGCGGCTATACTAACGGCTTTGTCCTGAGCCCAGGAATGTTGACATTCCGCATCGTGCGCGCGCTCATTTCGCTGGCCCTGCTCGCCGGCTGTCTCTGCCCGGCTCGCGCGGCCGCCCACGCTGCGCCTGCGGCCGAAGAAACCCTGCTGGGACAGCCGGTCGCCTCCGTTCGCGTCGTTGAAGCGCCCGGGCACGTGCTCGCCGAAAATCCTCCCAATCTCGCCGTCGTACCCGGCCATCCTCTCGAGCGCGACGCGCTCCGTTCGAGCCTCCGCCGCCTGTACGCCACTGGTCGCTACGCCGATATCACGGCCGAGGCCTTCTCGACTCCTGAGGGCCTGCGCGTCGATTTCCTGGTGCGCCTCAATACGTTTATCGGAGATGTGCGTTTCGAAGGCCTCCAGGAACCTCCTTCCGGCGCACAGGCCCTCGGCGCGCTCCGCCTGGGTTTGGGCGAGCGGTTTCGTCAGGCCGATCTCGACCGCGGTCTCGCCCGCGTGGACCAAATCCTGCGCCAAAACGGCTTCTACGCCCCCGTGTTCAACCCCGAAGTCCGCCCCCGGCCCGGCACGCAGCTCGTGGACATTACCGTTCGCGTCGAACCCGGCAGCCGCGCGCGCCTCGACGCCGTCGGCGTTTCCAATCCGACCGCTTTTCCCAGCGACGAATTGGTCCGCACTTCCCGATTGAAGCCCCGCCAGCCGCTCACCGCCGCCCGCCTCGAAAAGGGCAGCGAGCGTGTGCGCGACTGGCTCTTTCGCCGCGGCTATTACGCTGCGCGCGTCACCGCGCATGCCGGCGATCACGACGCCGCGAGCAACACCGTTCCCCTCACCCTCGACATTACGGCGGGTTCGCCCGTGCACCTGGAAGTCACCGGAGTGAAGCTTTCCTCCGGCCGGGTCCGTCAGCTCGTCCCCATATTTCAGGAAGCATCTGTGGACGAAGATCTCCTCGCCGAAGGCCGCCGCAACATTCGCGATTACTTCGAACGCCGCGGCTACATCGATTGCGACGTCCAGTACACCTCCAGCGAAAATCCCGCGAATGGCATGCGGCAAATCACCTACGCCGTCACTCTCGGTCCGCGCCGCCGCCTCGCCGCAATCGAATTCACCGGAAACAGTTATTTCGACGACGATCTTGTGCGCAGCCGTCTCACCATCCAGCCTGCCGAATTTCTGCGTCCCGCCGTTTTCAGCCGCCGCCTGCTCCAGCAGAACGAGGACTCTCTCCGCTCTCTCTACGCCTCCAACGGCTTCGCCGCGGCCAAATTCCAGACGGAAACGGTCGAGAATTACCGCGGGCGTCCCGACGAGCTCCTGGTGCGCTTCCACATCGAAGAAGGCGAGCAAATGCGCGTTGAATCGCTCGAGATTACCGGCAACTCGGCCATCTCCACTCCTGAACTGCTCGCCGTGACCGGTTCCACCGCCGGCCAGCCTTTTTCCGACGCCGACGTCGCGTCCGACCGCGACAACATTCTGGCTCTCTACCTCAATCAGGGTCTGCCCGAAACCCGCTTCGAATTCCGCACCGAGCCCGGCTCAAAACCCGGCACGGTAAAGCTCGCCTATCAGATTTCGGAGGGCCCGCGCATCACCGTCGCCGGCGTGCTCGTGGACGGAAACGAATACACGCGCCTCGCCACCATCCGCAGCCGCATTCGTCTCAAGCCCGGCGAGCCCCTTCGCGAAGGCGATTTGATCCTCACCCAGCGCGAGCTCTATTCCCTCGGCGTTTTCAATCGCGTGGCCGTCGCTCCGGAGAATCCCCAGGGCGACGAAACCGAAAAGACCATGCTCGTCAACGTTCAGGAGGGCAAACGATTCACCGTCGGCTACGGCGCGGGCTTCGAAGTCCTCCCCGTTGGCAGCTCCACCAACCCGACCGCCAGCACTCTCGAGTTCTCCCCGCGCGGCATCGTCGAATTCACCTGGAACGACCTGTTCGGCCGCGCCCAGACCTTCCAGGTTCGCCTTCGCGCCAGCACCCTCCAGGACCGCGCGCTGGCCGAATACAGCACCCCGCGCTTTCTCGACCAGCGCAATCTGAACCTCCAGATCATTGCGTTCACCGACAAAACCCTCGACATCAGCACCTTCAACTCCACTCGCTACGAAGGCACTCTCCAGCTCGAGCATCGCATCTCCACCCTTACCACGTTCCTCTATCGCTACACGTTCCGGCATGTGCTCACCAGCGACCTGAAAGTCGCCCCGCAGGAAGTTCCGCTCTTCAGCCAGCCCACCAAAGTATCCGGCCCCAGCGTCGCCTGGGTGCGCGATCTCCGCGACAACGCCGCCGATCCCTCGCGCGGCCGCTTCTACACGGTTGATGTCAGCCTTTTTTCCCGAGACGTGGGTTCCACCGCAAACTTCATCCGCATCCTCATGCAGAATTCTTCCTTCACCCCCCTCGGCCA
>DASPSB010000155.1:0-9775 GCA_035624135.1 Candidatus Acidiferrales bacterium
ATTCCGGAAGCCGTGCGCACCGGGCGCTGCGAAATCCGCTCGGAAAGCTACGTGCATGAAATCCGGACGGACAGCATGGGACGCGTGACGGGAGTGGCCTACTTCGACAAGGCCAAACGGGAAAACTTCCAGAAGGCAAACGCGGTGGTCGTGTGCGCGAACGGGGCGGAGACGCCGCGGCTGCTCCTGCTCTCGAAATCAGCGCAGTTTCCTGACGGGTTGGCGAACTCGAGCGGGCTGGTGGGGCGCCACCTGATGTTCAATGCGACAGCGACCGCCAATGCTCTCTTCGAGCACCCCCTGAACGAATATAAGAGCCAGGTGGTCACCCGCGTGGTCCACGACTTCTACGAACTGGATCCCAAGCTCGGCTTCTGCGGCGGCGGCGGGATGGACATGCGCTTCGACCAGATGCCCATTGGCTTCGCGCTCAACGGCCTGCCTCCCGGCGCGCCGCAATGGGGCGCGGAATTCAAGAAGCAGGTGCAGAATAATTTCACGCGAACGGCGTACGTGTTTTGCCACGCCACTTCGCTGCCTGTGCCGGCGAACAGCATCAGCTTGGACCCGGACGTGAAGGACGCCTGGGGCCTGCCGGCCGCGCGCGTCACCTATAAGGACCATCCCGACGACCTGAAGACGGCCCAGTTCCTGCTGGACCGCGCCAACGAGTTGCTCGACGCTTCGCCGGCCATTCGCAAATGGAGCGCGCCGGTAACCGAGCAGCAGTTCGGGGTGCACCTGCTGGGAACCTGCCGCATGGGCGACGACCCCAAAACATCGGTGATCAATTCCGACCACCGCGCGCACGACGTGCCCAACCTTTTCTTGTGCGACGGAAGCAGCTTCGTCACCTCAGGCCGCGGACAGCCCACCATGACCATCCAGGCGCTCGCGTTCCGGGCTGCGGACCGAATCGTGCGGCTTGCAAAACGCGGCGAACTGGGAACCCGCCGCGGCGAGTCGCGTCCGAGCCGGAGCTGATTCCGTGGCGCCCGGCCGGATGACCATGCCCTCCGCAGACCGCTCTGCGCCGCTGCCCATCGAGGCAAACCTCGCCCTTGGCGTCGTCGTGTTTCACTTCGCGATCGTCTTGCTGCACGCCGCCGCACACTTTCATTACGAAATCCCCCTGCCGGTGTGGCAGAGGGTCTACGTCGGAACGGCAATTTACGCCGCGCCGCTCGCGGCAGGAGGCCTGCTGGTGGCGCGCCGGCTGGTCGCCGGCGCGTGGGTGCTGCTCGTCTCGATGGTTTCCGCGGCCCTGTTCAATATTTATTTCCACTTCCTCCTCGTCGGGCCGGACAGCGTCTCCAGCGTAAGTCTCGACGGGTGGGGCTTGGTTTTTCTTGGAACGGCAATCTTTCTCGCTGCGACCGAGATTTGGGGTGCTTCGGTGGCTGCCCGGCTGTTACGAGTGGCTCGCCGTGCGCGGGGATAAGTTGTTGCGGCCGGCTACTTCTTCGTTTCCGCCGGCGCAAATGTGATATTCACGATGCGGTTGTACTTGATTTTCTTTCCGTTTTCTTTCCGCTCCGCCCCGCCGATGTAATACACGGTCAATTTCTTGCCCGTTTGGAGTTTGGAGAAATCGAGTTCCTTGGGAACGCCATTCTGGTAAATCTTCATCCCCTTTTCGACCACACCGGTAAACGTTTCCGTTTTGTCCCCCTTCTTGTAGGTCAGGGTGATTTCTCGCGTGTCCGCGTTCACCGCGGTCACCTCTCCGGTCCACGTGTCGCCGTGGAAGCCGGGATAATAGAACGCAGGGTCCTCGCCATGCTGGGCATAAGCGGGAAGACAAAGAAGTGCAAGTGTGAAAAAAACTGCTGCGGCGAATTTCATCGGTTACCCCCTCCGCTTTTGTCGAGCCGCGGCTAGAACCGGGCTCCAAGGTCACATGTCAGGCCGGGCGCTTGTCCGCCCGGCACTCGTCGTCCCTCCTAGAACCACTCGCGCGCAGGCCCTTCCAGGAACGCGCGCAGCTTGCGCGACCGCGAGGGATGCCGCAGCTTCCGCAGCGCCTTCGCTTCAATCTGCCGGATGCGCTCGCGCGTGACGGCGAACGACTGGCCGACTTCCTCGAGCGTGTGTTCGCTCCCGTCGTCCAGGCCAAAGCGCATCTTGATGACTTTCTCTTCGCGCGGCGTAAGCGTCTTCAGCACGGAACCGGTCTGCTCCTTCAGGTTCAGGCTGATCACGGCCTCGGAGGGCGAAATCACAGCCTTGTCTTCGATAAAGTCGCCCAGATGCGAATCTTCTTCCTCGCCGATGGGCGTTTCGAGCGAGATCGGCTCCTGTGCGATCTTCAGGATCTTGCGCACCTTGGCGACGGGAATGTCCATGCGCTTGGCGATTTCTTCCGACGCGGGCTCTCGGCCCAGCTCCTGCACGAGCTGGCGGCTGGTGCGGATCAGCTTGTTGATCGTCTCGATCATGTGCACCGGGATGCGGATGGTGCGGGCCTGGTCGGCGATGGCGCGCGTGATGGCCTGGCGGATCCACCACGTCGCGTACGTGGAAAATTTGTAGCCGCGCCGCCATTCGAACTTGTCCACCGCTTTCATCAGGCCGATGTTGCCTTCCTGGATGAGGTCGAGGAACTGCAGCCCGCGGTTCGTGTACTTCTTGGCGATGGAGACGACCAGGCGGAGGTTGGCCTCGATCAGCTCCTTCTTGGCCTGCTCCGCTTCCGCTTCGCCGCGATGGATGATCTGCAGTGTGCGCTTCAGCTCGGTCAGGCCGACTTCGCTGTCGCTGGCGATATCGCGCAGCTCGGAGCGGCGGGTGCGCAGTTCCTTGCGCGCATCAGCGGCCGTTTCGCCCTTGGAAGCCTCGGCGCGGCGCTCGAGCTTCTGCGCCTCGCGTTCGAGCAGTTGCAGCCGCTCGACGGTCAGCCGCAGACGGTCGATCAGCCGCTTTTTCTCAAAGGGGTTGTAATCGATCGAGCGAACCAGGCGCGACATCAGGACGCGCGTGCGCGCCAGCGTCCACTTGGCGCGGATGTAGGAGCGCTTCTTCGATTTCGGCAGCTTCTCCAGGCGCGCGGCCTGTTTCAGGGCCAGGGCATACTGCTTGGCGATCTTGTCGATGATCTTGAGCGTCTGCTTGGTCTTGGCCTCGATCTTGTCTTCCGTCAGCTCTTCGTCGTCGAACTGCACGATTTCCTTGATCGAGCGCGCCCCCTGGCGCAGGTCTTCGGCGATGGCCAGCACTTCTTTGAGCACGATGGGCGAGCGCGAGATCGTCTTCAGCACGGTCATCTGCCCGCGCTCGATGCGCTGGGCGATGGCCACTTCGCCCTCGCGCGTCAGCAGCGGCACGGTGCCCATCTCGCGCAGGTACATGCGCACCGGGTCGTTGGTCTTTTCCAGCGCTCCGGGCGTCAGATCAATTTCCTGCTCTTCCCCTGCGAACTCCTTGGCCGGTTCCGCGCCCTCGGCTTCCAGCGTTTCTCCGCCTTCCAATCCCGCGCGCGCGGTCTTGGCGGTGGCCAGGTCTTCGTACACATCAATCCCGTACCGCTCGAAGGTGGAGAGCAGCTCGTCGATTTCTTCCGACGAATGCACCTCGGCCGGAAGAATGTCGTTCACTTCGTCGTAGAGCAGGTAGCCGCGCTCCTTGCCCATGGCAATGAGCTGCCGTACCTGGTCGTATTTGTCTTCAATGGCCATGCGCGCAAAATTCTCCGAGGGCTTTCCGCTCCTCAATGTTTAGACGCCGGGCGTCCGGGCGGGAATCATCAGATGCAGGACAGTCCTGCCGAGGGACGAGAATTCTGCCCCGTGGAGATACGGCTGGAATCGTATGATCCGGGTTGACTGCGAGATTTCGCGCCGCGCCCGCGTCCCTGCCTCTGATTGTCCGGGACTTTCGCCCGAGCCCCGGAAGAAAACCTCCGCCGCCCTGGTCAGTCAGGACCGTGCATCCTGTTCCTTTTCTTAGATGTACGGCACACCCCTACCGTTGCACCGTCAAGCTGTACAAAAATATAACGGTATTTAGGCCCGCGTCAACCCCTCAATTTTCGCGCCGGGCTGTGGGAATCGTGCAATCTGTGGATATCCTGCAGGACTGGCGCCACGCGCCGGCCTCGTCTACGGCTTTGCCGGAAAGCTTAGTGCCCAACTTCGGCCGCCAGCGCGCGGCGCAGCTCCATTTTTCGCGCCATCAGATCGCGCAGCTCTTCCGCCGCCGGCCCGGCCTCGATCTTTCGCTGCAAATCGGCAAGCTCGCTTTCCAGCCGCAAACGCCGCAACGCCGTCAGGCAGCTCCAAGCCTCGTCCCACGTCGGCTCGGCGGCAGGCTCGAACAGCACGTCATAAAGCAGCCGGCGCTCGGGCGGCTCGAGCGTTTCAGCCAGCGCCACCGGATCCGGCCGCTCGCCCGAAAGACATGCTTCGATCATCGCCTCGAACAACTTTTCCGTAGAGAGCCCGCGGTGTACCGCAGCCTCGCGCAGCTCCGTCGCCAGCCGTTGGCGAAATCCCTCGCCCTCGGCGAGCAATTGAATCAGCCTCCGCTCGGCCGGCTTCGCTGTCGGTGGAGCGAGTTCGGGGCGCACCTTTACCTCGCTGCGCCGTTCCGCCGCGGCCTTTCGCAACGTGTCGCGGAGCACCGGCTCATCGATCTTCAATCGCTCCGCAACCCGCGAGGCCCATTCCGATCGCAGCAGCCGGTCCGGCAGCTTCTGCAGGTACGGCAGCAGAAAATTGACGGCGCGCAGTTTTCCCTCCGCGGTGTTCAAATCCATGCCCGCGGCCGCGGGCGCGCGCTCGATCAGGTAATCGAGAAACGCCGGTGCTTCGCCGAGAAGTTTCTGATAGGTCTCGGCGCCGCGCTCCCTGATGAATTTGTCGGGGTCGGCGCCGCCGGGCAGCCGCAGCACGCGCGCGTCGAAGCCATGTTCGAGCAGGAGCGCGAGCGAGCGCTCCGTGGCCGCCTGGCCCGCGGTGTCCGGGTCGTAGTTCATCACCACTCGGCGCGTGAAGCGGCCGAGCAGGCGTATCTGCAGTTCGGTCAGGCTGGTGCCGCAGCTCGCCACCACGTTCGAGACCCCGGCGCGCGCCACGGCAATCGCATCCATGTAGCCTTCCACCATCACCGCGAACCCGCGCTGGCGAATCGCCTCCTTCGCGCGGTCGAAGTGATAGAGCACACCGCTCTTCGAATAGATGGGCGTCTCCGGCGAGTTTAGATATTTGGGCGGTTCGTCGCCGAGCGCGCGTCCGCCGAAAGCTACGACGCGCCCCGCGTCGTTGGCGATGGGGAAGATGATGCGGCGCCGGAAGCGGTCGTAGAGCCGTCCGGAAGGATCGCGGGAAACCAGACCGGAGGCTTCCACCAGTTTCTCGGCATATTTGCCGCGGACGTGGCGCAGCAGCGTGTCGCCGCCGGAAGGAGCGTAGCCGATTCCAAACTGCTCGATTGTGGCGCGGTCCAGGCCGCGATCTTCCAGATAGCCGAGCGCGACTCCGCCTTCGGCGCTCGATTTCATCTGGCGCTGGAAGAACTCGGCGGCATCGCGGTGCAGCTCGAGCAGCACTTTGCGCTGGCTCTGCTCGCGCCGTTCCTCGGGCGAGCGTGGTTTGCGCTGGGGAACGGGGATGCCGCATTTCTCCGCCACCACGCGGACGGCATCCATAAACTCCAGCTTCTCCATCTCCATCACAAATTTGAAGACGTCTCCGCCCACACCGCAGCCGAAGCAGTGATACATCTGGCGCACCGGGTGCACCGCAAACGACGCCGTCTTTTCGTTGTGGAACGGGCACAGGCCGACGAAGTTCTGCCCCGCTTTCTTCAGGCGCACGTATTCGCCGATCACGCGGACGATATCCGCCTGCTGCTTGACGCGATCCGCAAAAGACCCGGCCTCCGCCATGCCACTCTCTCTAGCAGTCCGCCTCGCCTATTTCAACTCCGCGACAGTCACCGCACTCCCTCCGCGCTCGGGTTCCTCATTGTGAATTTTTTCAACGAGAGGGTGAACAGACAAGAACTCGGCCAACCCTCGTCTTAACGCTCCAGTCCCGTGTCCATGGATGATCCTGACTCGAGGTAGATGGGCGAGAGCCGCCTCATCAAGGAATTTATCCACGCGGGCGCTCGCTTCTTCCACTGTGCAGCCAATCACGTTGATTTCCTCCGCTGCGTCAGCAGCCGGCCCCCGCGTGTGAACGCGGATTCCCGGGCCTGCAGCGGCGCTGCTCTTCGAAGGCCTCGCGCCCGCAGAAGCATCTTCCATGACGGCGAGAATGTCGTCGCGCTTCACTTTCATGCGCAGTGGCCCGGCCTCAACTTGCGCCGCGCGCTCGTCGACCTGGCGCAGAATCACCGGCTTCGGCAATCCGCGCACCCGCACGCGCGCCCCCGGCACCAGCAAATTCTCAGCAACGGGTTGCTCGCGAGCCGCTGCGGCCCCCAAGTCCTGCTGAGTCTCCGCCAGATGTGCCACCACTGCCCCATCCGCTTCGTCTCGCGCTTCCCCGCGCGCCCGCTGGCTCTGCCGGCGGGCCGCTTTTTCCGCCTGCGCGCGCACCTCGCGGTCGTGGATGCCATCGAGCACCTGGCTCATCTGCGCTTCGTAGCGCTTTACGGTCTGTTCCAGGCTGGCTTCGAGTTCGGCGATGCGCCGGCGCTGCCGTTCCGTCCATTCCGTTCGCAGCGATTTGCGCTCGGCTTCCAGCCGTTCGAACTCGGCCGCCGCGGAGCGCCGGATTTCGTCCAACTCCTCTCGGCTGCGATGCAGATAGGCGATCAGCGCGCCCGCCTCGCGCGCTTCCGGAGTCAATTCCCGCTCCGCGCGCTCCAGTGCCGATGCCGGCAGCCCCAGCCGGCGCGCGATGGCGATTCCGCTCGAAACTCCCGGAACGCCCAGCAGCAGCCGGTACGTCGGCCGCAGATTTTTCCCGTCGAATTCAACGGCGGCGTTCACCACACCTGCGGTCGTCGAGGCGTACGCCTTCAGCCGGTCGTGATGCGTGGTGGCGAGCGTCAGGCAGCCGCGCTCGCGAAATTCCTCGAGCAGCGCGATAGCCAGCGCCGAGCCCTCCTCGGGCGCCGTGCCCGTGCCCATTTCGTCGGCTAGCACGAGCGACTGTCGCGTGCCGGCCTCGAGCATGGCGCGAAGGTTCAGCATGTGCGCGGAAAACGTCGAGAGGTCCACGGCGATGGACTGCTCGTCGCCGATATCGGCGAGCACGCGGTCCACAATCGGCAGCTCGGCGCGTTCCGCGGCCACCGGGATCGCGTACTGCGCCGAAAGTGCGGCCAAGCCGACGGTTTTGAGCGCCACTGTTTTTCCGCCCGTATTCGGCCCGCTGATCACCAGCACTGTCGCCGCTCCGCCCAGCTCGAGCGACATCGGCACGATCGCGCGGCCTTCGCCGGCCCGCCGGAACCGCGCTTCGAGAATCGGATGCCTCGCGGCATCGAGCGCCAGCCGCGGCTCACTCGAAAAGACGGGAATCGTGCACGAGAAATCGCGGAAATAGCGCGCGCGCGCGAACAAGGAATCGAACAGCCCGATCGTCCCTGCCGCGGCTTCGAGCTGTGGCAGCGCCGCGCGTAGCCGCTCCGTCAGCTCCGCGAGGATGCGCGCGATCTCCGCGGCTTCCTCCTCGGCGAGCTGGACGAGCTGGTTATTGTCTTCCAGCGTTTCGAGCGGCTCGATAAACGCCGTCTGCCCCGTGCTGCTCGCGCCGTGCATCACGCCGGGAACGCTGCGGCGGTCGGTCGCGCGCACCGGGATCACGTACCGGTCGTTCCGCACCGTGATGTAATCCTCGCCCGGCGGCTCGCCGCGCGCCCGCAGGATGCGCCGGAGCTGTTCCTGGATCTTCTCGCGCGCTTTGACGATGGCCGCGCGGATGCGCCGCAGCTCCGCCGACGCATCGTCGCTCACCTCGCCGTTGGGAAGAATCGCCCCGCGCACGGCCGTGGCCAGCCAGCCCAGATCGGGCAGCGTGGCCGCGCGCCCTGCGAGCCGCGGATATTTTTCGCTTTCGTGTCGCAGCGTGGATTTCAGGTCGCCTGCCGCGTCGGCGAGCGAAGCGGAATTGAGCAGCTCCCCGGGCGCCAGCACGTTCACACGCACGGCCAGACGCGCCAGCCACGGCGCCGGATCGGCCAGCGCGCCGAATCCCAGCTCGCGCCCGGCGCGCAGCCACGCGGCCGCTTCCGCGATGGAAGCGAACGCGCCTTCCAGCCCCACACGGTCCAGCGTGAAGGCCAGCGCCTCGATGGCCCGGCGTCCCGGCGCACACGTCGTGTATCCCAGCAGGAGATCCCGCAGGCTCGCGAATTCGAGTGTTTCTTCAGCCGGACGCGACACGCGAGTTTTCCGGATTCAAGATGTCATGGCGGGCGCGCCACGCGCAACCAGCCGCGCCAAGGCTGGGACCGACGGCTTGCGACGAAAATATCCTTCAGGAGTCGCTCGCCAGTGTCTCCGTCAGAAACCGCGCCGCAGCCTCGGGATCCGTGCACCGGTGGATCAGCCTGCCGACCGATTCGCTCCCGTGCGAATTCGCGCCGGCTTCTACTTCGCGCACGCGGTCCACCACCGGTTGCCAGAAGTCTCCGAGAATGGCGAATGGCTTGCGCGGCATCACTCGTTTGTTCAGCATTTCCCACACCACGGCGAGTTCCACCAGCGTGCCTGTTCCGCCGCGGCAGGCCACGTAGCCTTCGCCGCGCCGCACCAGCTCAAACAGCCGCTCCTCCCACGTGCCGACGCGCACCTCCTCGTCCAGCCAGCGGTTCGCGCGCGAACGAAAAATGGAGGCGGTCACGCCCAGCGTCCGCCCGCCCGTTTCCTTCGCGCCCCGGCTCACTGCCTCCATCACTCCTCCGTAGCCGCCGGAGCAGACAGCGTAGCCCGCGCGCGCGAGCGCCTGTCCGAGTGCGCGTGCCTCGGCATACGCCGCCTCGCCCTCGACGGGCCGCGAACTGCCGAACACCGTGATTGTGCGCGTGCGTTCTGAGCTCATGCAGCGCAAGCCCTGTTCCGCGGCGTTCCGGAAGGAGTCCCGATTATAGGCCATGCGCAGCGCCCGGCTCGCGCCTCCGCGCGCCCTCCGCGTTTGCCCGCCGACTGTGAGAAGATAGGCTGCGGCCCGATACTCTCGCTAAATACCGGAAACTTCCGGGGGAGGCGAAGTTGAGAAAGGTAATGGCATCTCTGATGTCTGCATGCCTCGCGGCGCTGCCGTTGGCCGCGAGCGAAAAATCCAAAATGGAAGAGCGCCTCGAGGATTGCGGCACGGTCATGAAGGAAATCCTGGCCATGCCGGACACGATCTCCAAAGACATTCTGAACAAAGCGGTCTGCGTCATGGTGATCCCCGCCGTAAAGAAGGGCGCGTTCATCGTCGGCGCCAGTTACGGGCGCGGCGCCATCACCTGCCGCGCCGGCGACGACTTCAACGGGGCGTGGTCGGCTCCATCCATGTTCCGGCTGATTGGCGGAAACGTCGGCTTCCAAATCGGCGGGCAGGAAACCGATTACGTGCTTCTGGTGATGAACGATGGCGGCGTGAAGGCCATCTTGAAGGGCAAAGTAAAGCTCGGCGCGGACGCCTCCGTAGCGTTGGGACCGGTCGGCCGCACTGCCGACGCGCAGACCAACGCGATGATGCAGGCCGAGGTTCTCTCCTACTCGCGCGCCCGCGGCGTCTTCGCCGGCGTTTCGCTGGAAGGCGCCAACCTGGAAGAGGATGTCGACGCCAACAAGGCCCTGTACGGCCGCGAATACACGGCCATGGACGTTGTG
>DASPSB010000162.1:0-3096 GCA_035624135.1 Candidatus Acidiferrales bacterium
CCCGGGCGTTCCGCTCGCCGCGGCGGGCGTTTGGTCCGTTTCGGCGGGCCACGTGAGGTAACCACGACATGCAGAATGGAAATTATCAAAACCGCGAACGCCGGCGGCTGGATTTTTCGCGCATCCGGGCGACCATCCAGATCCCCAACCTGATCGAGGTGCAGAAGCGCTCGTACCAGCGTTTCCTGCAGATGGATCTGCTGCCCAGCGAGCGCGAAGACACGGGACTGCAGTCGGTGTTCAGCTCCGTGTTCCCGATCCAGGATTTCCGCGGGCTCTCCCAGCTCGATTTCGTGGACTACGCGATCGGCAACTGGGAGTGCAAGTGCGGGCACCTGCGCGGGCTGCATCACCTGCGCGCCACCTGCCGCACCTGCGGCGCTTCTGTGGTCACTGACCCCTACAAGTCCGGCGATGTGATCTGCTCCAAGTGCGGCACCTTCAACCGCAACACGCCTACGTTCTGCAATAAGTGCGGCGACCCCGTGGCCCTGCAATTGAAGTACGACGTGAGCGAGTGCCAGGAGCGCGGCATGACCTACGCCGCGCCGCTCAAGGTCACCATCCGCCTCACCATTTATGAAAAGGATCCGGACACGGGCGCCAAGACCATCCGCGACATCAAGGAGCAGGAAGTTTTCTTCGGCGATATCCCGCTGATGACCGACAACGGCACGTTCATCATCAACGGCACCGAGCGCGTGATCGTCAGCCAGTTGCACCGTTCGCCCGGCGTCTTCTTCGAGACCTCGAACAACCGCACCTACTTCCTCGGCAAGATCATTCCTTACCGCGGCTCCTGGGTGGAGTTCGAATACGACACCAAGAACACGCTCTACGTGCGCATCGACCGCAAGCGCAAGTTCCTGGGCAGCATCTTCCTCCGCGCCCTGGGCATGAAGTCGAACGAGGAAATCCTGCGCAACTTCTACCAGATCGAGCGGATTTCGCTTCGCGAGGGCAAGTATTTCTGGAACCTCTCGGAAAGTTTGATCGACCGCAAGCTCTCGCACGAAATCAAGCACCCTAAAACCGATGAAACGCTGGTGGGTTCGAACCGGCGCATCACCGAGCCGCTCTATAAGGAACTGGTCAAGGCGCGCGTCGCCCAGGTGCAGGCCGATTTGGCGGACCTGGAAGGCGCCGTCTCCGTCGCGGACATCGTGGACCGGCAGACGGGCGAAGTGCTGCTCGAAGCCAACAAGCCGTTTACCGCGGAGCTGTGGGCGCGCATGGTCGAAGCCGGCCTCAGCGAAGTGGACGTCTGCTTCCCGGAACGCGACGATGTGGGCACCGTGGTCAGCCGCACGCTCGACCGCGACACCATCCACAGCTCGCGCGAAGCGCTCATCGAAATCTACCGAAAACTGCGTCCTGGCGACCCCCCCACGCTCGATACCGCCACCGCGCTCTTCCAGAGCATGTTCTTCGACCCCCGCAAGTACGACTTCAGCAAGGTGGGACGACTGAAGTTCAACATCAAGCTGGGGCTCAATACCGCGCTCGACAAGCGCACGCTCGATACCCCCGACTTCATCGCTGCCATCAAGTACCTGCTCAAGCTGCGCAAGAACATCGGCGTGGTGGACGACATCGACCACCTGGGCAATCGCCGCGTTCGCGCCGTGGGCGAGCTGCTCGAAAACCAGTTCCGCATCGGCTTGGTGCGCATGGAACGCGCCATCAAGGAAAAAATGTCCGTGTACCAGGAAATGTCCACGGCTATGCCCCACGACCTGGTGAACGCCAAGCCCGTGACCGCGGCCATCCGGGAATTCTTCGGCAGCTCGCAGCTCAGCCAGTTCATGGACCAGACCAACCCGCTCAGCGAAATTACTCACAAGCGCCGCCTCTCCGCTCTGGGTCCCGGCGGGCTTTCGCGCGAGCGCGCGGGGTTCGAAGTCCGCGACGTGCACCCCACGCACTACGGCCGCATCTGCCCCATCGAGACTCCGGAAGGCCCGAACATCGGCCTCATCAGCTCGCTCTCCTGCTTCGCGCGCATCAACGAGTTCGGGTTCATCGAATCGCCCTACCGCAAGGTGCGCAACGGCCGCGTGGCCGACTACGTTCAGGTGCTCAATGCCGGCGACAGTGAATTCAAGGCCGGCGACATCGTCGAGCTCGACAAGGTCGAGAACGTCAATGAGGAGCTGAAGCGGCGCAAAGTGACCGCAGAGCCGCACTGCTTCTATCTCTCCGCCTGGGAAGAAGACCGCTACGTGATCGCCCAGGCCAACGTGCCGCTCGATTCCCGCGGCACCATCGACGCCGAGTTGGTGAACTGCCGGCAGGCCGGCAACTTCGTGCTCAAGAGCCGCGAAGAGGTGGACTACATCGACGTCTCGCCCAAGCAGCTCGTCTCCGTCGCCGCCAGCCTCATCCCGTTCCTCGAAAACGACGACGCGAACCGCGCACTGATGGGTTCGAACATGCAGCGCCAGGCCGTTCCGCTCATCCGTGGCGAAGCGCCGCTCGTCGGCACCGGCATGGAACGCGTCACTGCGCGCGATTCCGGCGCCGTCGTCATCTGCCGCCGCGAAGGCGTAGTCGATCAAGTCGACAGCGAGCGCATCATCGTGCGCGTCGAGTCCGATCACTCCGGCGTGCTCAGCCGCGAAGTCGGCTCCGACATTTACACGCTCACCAAGTTCAAGCGCTCGAACCAGAACACCTGCATTAGCCAGAAGCCGTTGGTGCGCGTGGGCGACCACGTGAAGCAGAACCAGGTGCTGGCCGACGGGCCCTGCACCGACCGCGGCGAGCTCGCCCTCGGCCGCAACGTTCTCTGCGCCTTCCTCCCCTGGCGCGGCTACAACTTTGAAGACGCCATCCTGGTGAGCGAAAAGCTCGTCCGCGAGGACTACTACACTTCGATCCACATCGAAGAGCTGGAAATCGAGGCGCGCGACACCAAGCTGGGGCCGGAAGAAGTGACGCGCGACATTCCCAATATCAGCGAGAGTTTCCTCCGCAACCTCGACGAAAGCGGCGTGATCCGCATCGGCGCCACCGTCAAGCCAGGCGATATCCTGGTGGGCAAGGTCACGCCCAAGGGCGAGACCACCCTCACGCCGGAAGAAAAGCTCCTTCGCG
>DASPSB010000177.1:0-8608 GCA_035624135.1 Candidatus Acidiferrales bacterium
CCGTCGCGCATTTTCGCCGGCACGTTCCGCTCCACGGTCACTTCATAGTGTTGATTCGCCGGCGCAGCAGTTTGTGCACTCGACATGCTGGCGAGTCCCAGCACTAAGCCGAACAGCACGGTCCGCTTCATGGAGACCTCCTCCGGTGCGGGCTGGGACTATAGCGCAATCATAGTTCCCGGCGCTCATCCGGGTTATGATTCCGGGCCGCCATGAAAACGCCACTCTTTCTAAGTGAAGAGGAGGTGCGCGCCAAACTGCGCATGCCCGATTTGATCGAGGCCATGGAGCGCGCACTGGTCGAGTTTTCCGCCGGACGCGTGCGCCAGCCGGTGCGCACAATCCTGAATCTGCCGGGCGAGAACGCGTTCTTCGGGTTGATGCCCTCTGTCGTGCCCGCGCTCCCGGCGGCGGGCGCGAAGCTCGTTACTCTGGTGCTCGGCAACGCAAAGCGCGGGCTGGACACGCATCAGGCCATCATCGTGATGCTGGATCCAGAAACCGGCATCGCGAAGGCCGTACTGGACGGGCGCTACATCACCGAAGCGCGCACCGCCGCGGTTTCCGCGGTCTCGACGCGCCTGCTGGCTCGGAAGGACGCGAAGGTGCTGGGCATCATCGGCTCCGGCGTGCAGGCGCGCAGCCACTGGGAAGCACTCCAACTGGTGAGGAATTTCCGCGAGGTGCGCGCATGGAGCCCGAACGCGGAGCACCTGCGAAAATTCGCCGCCGAAAGCGGTGCCCGCGCGATGGAGAGTGCGGAAGCGGTTATACGAGGGGCAGACGTTGTGGTGGCCGCTACTGCATCGGCAGCGCCGGTCGTGCTCAACGAATGGGTCAGCGATGGCACGCACGTCATTGGGGTGGGCGCCAACCGTCCGACCGAGCGCGAAATTGACCCCGCGCTCGTTGGGCGTGCCCGGCTGGTGGTGGATTCGCGCGCCGCCGCGCTGGTGGAATCGGGCGACGTGGTGATGGGAATCAACGAGGGCCGCTGGACAGCAGCGCATATCGCCGCGGAACTTGGCGAGCTTCCGAAACGGCAGAATAACCTCGAAATTACGGTCTTCAAGTCTCTCGGTCTTGCCGTAGAGGACGTTTACGCGGCGCACCTGGCTCTCTCGTGCTGAGCCGGCAGAGACGGGCGCCGAGGTGATCAGCCGTTTCGTATGAGAGCCTGAAATCGCGGATCGTCGCGGAGGGTGTCCAGGTCGGAGTCTTGCTCGAGCCAGGCTTTATGGCCAAAGCCGAATTTCAGGGCGTTTTCCAAACAGTTTAAGGCCTCTTCCCGTTCGCCCAAGAGCGCAAAGCTGCAGGCCACGTTGTAGAGAACGCCGGAATCTTCGGGGTCCGCAGCCAGCGCGCGCCGAGTCCATTCCAGGGCCCGGTCCTTTTCCCCGAATTGGCTCAGGCACACAGCGCCCAGGTAGAGGGCGCGGGCATCGTCCGGATGCATTACGAGGTGCTTTTCGGCGACCTCGAACCCCCGCCGCCGGGCTGCGTTCGCTTCCGCGGTGCGTCCCAGGGTCACATAAACACTGGCCACAAGGCATGCGGATTGATAATCGTCGGGATTAATCCGCGAGGCTTCCTCATATAGGCGCGCCGCTTCTTCCAACCTTCCTTCCGCGAACCGGGCTCGCGCATAGAAGTAATAGGCCTCGAACAGCTTGGGATTCAGCCGGATAGCCATTTCGAATTCGGTTTTCGCATCGTCGTAGCGCTTGCTTAGGGAGAGCGCCAGGCCGCGGGAAGCATGGGCTTCGGCCAGTTCGGGATCGAGCTCCAGGGCCTTCCGGCTGGCGGCGTCGGCTTCCTTGAGGTTAGTCTCGCTCGCGTCCCAGTACTGATACAGGAAGGAGCAGCAGTCGGCGACGCCGGCATAGGCCCGCGCAAAGTTCTGGTCGATCACGATGGCGCGCGCAAACATCTGCCGCGCGAATTCGAATCCCTTCCGGCGGAATTGATGGAAGTATTGGCGTCCCCGCAGGTAGTGGTCGTACGCCTGAATGTCGGCGGTGGGCAACTTTTGGATTTCGCGCCTTTCTTTCTCGCTCAACATCACTTGCAGAGCCTTGGCGATGCTCTGAACGATTTGGTCCTGGATGGCGAATACATCCTCGAGCTGGCGGTCGTAGCGCTCCGCCCACACGCCGTGGCCCGTTTTGGCATCCACCAACTGGGCGTTCAGGCGCAGATGGTTCCCCGCGCGCCGCACGCTTCCCTCCAGCACGAAAGAGGCATTCAGTTCGCGGCCCACTTGCTGCGCGGTGATGCCCCTGTCGCGAAAAGCGCTCACAGCCGAGCGCGGGAATATCCGTAGTTCCCTGATCTTGAGCAGCTCGGTGATCAGGTCCTCGGTGATTCCATCCCGGAAATACTCGTCCTCTTTGGAGCTGCTCAGATTTTCGAAATAGAGCACAGCCACGGATTTTTCCGCCTTTGGCTGTGGCTGCGCAGAATCCTTGGAGGGAGCGGCGCGCCCGCCGGATTCGAGGTCCCGTTTCAGCCGCTTCAGGTCGGTCCGGATTTCGGACGCGGACTGATAGCGCATGTCGGGGTCTTTCTCCAGCGCCTTGTTGATAATTCGTTCCAGCTCGCCGGGAGATTCCGGATTGACCCAGACGGGGGAGGTGGGCGTCCCGTGCAGAATCGAGTCGAAGACTGCCGCGGATGTGTCTCCCGAAAAAGGCACCTTGCCCGTCACCATTTCGTAGAGAACCGTGCCGAACGAAAACAGGTCGGTGCGCGCGTCCAATTCCTTTCCGAGCGCCTGTTCGGGCGACATGTAGGCCACCGTGCCGATGGCCGTTCCGGGGCTGGTCAGATGCTCCGGATTGATGGCTGCGGTTGCGGCAGCGGAAAACTCGGCGGCTTTGGAAACTTGCACTTGCCGGGAAGTCATTTTCGCGAGTCCGAAATCGAGGATTTTGGCCTGTCCCCGCTGGGTCACGAAGATGTTTGCCGGTTTGACGTCGCGATGGACGATTCCCTTCGCGTGGGCCGCGGCGAGCGCATCCACGATCTCGATGGCTAGTTCCAGGATGCGGTGAAGTTGGAGAGGCTTTCCGTTGATCAGGTGCTTCAACGTCTGGCCTTCCAGAAATTCCATCACCAGGAAGGGCCGCCGTTCGTGCTCGTCCACGTCGTACACGGTGCAAATGTTGGGGTGATTTAAGGCCGAGGCCGCGCGCGCCTCGCGCTGGAATCGCGCCAGCGTCTGCGGGTCCGAGGGGATGTCCGCGGGCAGGAATTTCAGGGCCACGTTCCGGCCGAGGCGCGTGTCTTCCGCCTTATAGACCACGCCCATTCCGCCCCCGCCCAGTTTTTCCAAGATTCGGTAGTGGGATACGGTTTGCCCGGTCCAAGACTGAGGGTTTGTCATGCGGGCGAGATCATAGATTGCGGCCGCTCAGCGGTCAACCGGGTTGTTTCCTCGGCGTGACGCCCAGTTTTCATTGAATATGGACGGTCGGGCGTCCTGCGAAGCCAGAGGCGTGATCGGGCAGGCGCCGCCCGAAGGCTAGAAAAACAACTTGGCACCCAACTGCACCAGCCGGGGGGGATCCGCGCTCACCACCTGGCCAAACGTCGAGCTATTGACGTTGCCGTTGACGGTCTGAGGCCCGAAGAATTGCGCGTGATTGAAGGCGTTGAAGCCTTCCAGACGAAGTTGCAGGGATTTTTTCTCCGTCAGCCCGATATTCTTGAGCAGCGCGAGATCGTAGTTGTCCATTCCCGGCCCGGAGAAAAATCGCCGCGGCGCGTTCCCCAGAGTTCCCAGCGCGTTCTCGGTGAACAGCGAAGTGTCGAAGTACGGCTGCCCATCGCGAGGATTGTGATTCAACTTCAACGGTCCGGGAGTAAAGTCGGGTTCATCCACTCCATAGTTGTTGATTCCGTTCGGTTCGGCGCCCAGAAGCGAATTGTCGCCGTAGTTCACCAGCGTCACCGGCAGTCCGCTGCTGAACCGCAGGATCCCGGTAAGCTCCCAGCCTTGCGCCCAGCGATTCGAAACCCGGAACAGCGATTCCAGGGGCATCTTGTAGTCGAAGCTGGCCACGAAGTTGTGCCGTATGTCGAACGAGGAGAGCGCGTAGCTCAGCGACGGATTGATGGGATTCACTTCCTCTCCCAGATTCGACGACTCATCCAGCGACTTCGCATACGTGTAGCCGGCAGAGAGCTCCAGCCGTCCGCTGGTATGCCGCACGCTCAGCTCGAGCGCGTTGAAATTCGATCTACCGATGGTTTTTTGCAGGGTGTCGCTGCCGAACTCCGGACCTAAGGGACCGCGTGTCCCGTTAATTACCTGTCCTGTCGCGGTCGTAAAAATGTTGCCCTCGCCAAACGGCCCGCAGGTGGGCGAACCGGGCGCCACGTCGCTCGGCTGGCTCAGGCTCAGACAGAGCGCGGCATTGCCGGGGTTGGCTTCCTCCATTACCAGCAAGCGATGACCCTGCGTGCCCACGTAGCTGGCGCTCACCACGGTCTTGGCGCCAATCTGCCGCTCGACCGAAAGCATGTATTCTTCGACGTAAGGAATGCGATTCGTCGCCGCATACGCCGGAATTCCGGTGATAGGCTCGTACCGAGACCAATTCACGTTCGCATCCGGATGGCTTTGCGTCGGCACGCTGGTCACGAGCGCCTGGGGAAACGGCTGCCCGAGGTCCTGCCCTGTCGAGGCGACCACGAACGGGGCGGCGAACAGCGGCGGCGCCGGGCTTGAATACGTGATTCCGAACGGCGGGTTGGCGGCTAGGATTCCGAGCGTCAGTGCTTCCACCGCGGTGTAGTACAACCCAAATCCTGCGCGCACGCTCGTTCTCCCGGGGCCGCCCGTAATTCTTCCGAGCAGCGTGTCGCTGGCCGCTTCAGGAGAGTATGCCAGACCGATGCGCGGGGCGAAGTCAAGGTTCCCAGCGGGAGCGAGCGTGCGAGGCACACCAGGATCGCCAGGAAAAAGAATGCCCGCGGGCGCGCTGGGAAAGACAACCGATTGCCTGCCGGGAATAAACGTGGAGATTCCGTTGTTTTTCTCGTACCAGGGCTCAATGCGGTCCCAGCGCAGCCCGTAGTTCAGCGTCAGGCTCGAACGCACCCGCCAACTGTCCTGCACGTACAGGCCCCAGTATTGGTTGCGCCCATAAAAGGGCTGGAGCTGGCTCTGGTTGTACTGGCTTGGAAGTCCCAGGAGGAAGTCGGCGAAATCCGAACCCGTTTCGCTGCCGGTGAACAGGAAGCTGCCGTTGAACTGCGCGATTGGGTTCGTGTTGATCTGGTCGTAGTGATATTCCGCGCCGAATTTCAGCGTGTGGCGTCCGGCCACTTTCGAGAAGTTGTCGAGCCACTGGAAAGTATTGTTCACTTGCCTTAGCTGGTTCGCGGCGGTTCCGATCGAGAACGCATTGAAAACGATGTTCTCCACCCCTTCGCCCTGCGGATTGAGCGGCACGATGCCGTCCGTTCCCGCGCCGGTTACAAATCCTTGCGACGCGAGCGAGACGCCCAATCCGCCTACGGGCTTGCCCAGGTCGTTGCTGTCGCGCAGGTAGCTGAAATGGAAATCATTGATAGCGTTCGTACCCAGCGTCTTCGAATCGCTCAAGTTCAGCAACTGCGCCCGGCCGAGATATAGCGCGTTGAACCCGGGCACGCTGGCTCCGCTCTGCGCCACTGGATAAGGGTTGTTCAGCGTGTAGTCATCCACAAAATAGTACGCGGAGAGCAGCCCCCAATGGCTGTTGTAATCGAAACGCGCCGCTCCCTTGTCGTCACGCAGTGTTTCGTTGTACGCCGAGGTCGCAAAGTTACCCGCTCCCACGTTCGGCGAGGGGATGTAGTTCAGGAGGTTCTTTGCCGGCGCCGACCAGGCGGACATGGGAATCACCGCGCCCGGCAGAACGCACTGCGTGAAACTGACGCAGCCCGGCGTATAGTATGCCTCGCCCGGCATGACCGTGTATTTCAGCTCCTGCGTTAGCACGTTCGCCCAGTTCAGTCCCGTCACCGTGCCCGTCAGCGAGCCTGCCTGGTCCAGCAGATTTCCGGAGCGGTCCGCAAGCGATGGAACGGGAATCTGCCCGGTATCGATCCCCTGCGTCGAACGCGAGCCCTGGTAATCCACGAAGAAAAATGCTTTGTCCTTCCGAACCGGGCCGCCCAATATGCCTCCGAACTGGTTCTGGTCGAACGCGCCGCGCGCGGGAGAAAAATAGTTGCGCGCGTCGAGCGCCGTATTGCGGAGGAACTCGAACACGTCGCCGTGAAACTGGTTGGTGCCCGACTTCGTGACGACGTTGATCTGCCCTCCGCTGTAGCCGCCGTATTCCGCGTCAAAATTGTTGGTCAGGATGCGGAATTCTGCGATCGAATCGAGGTTGGGAATGATCGCCGTACCGGCGTTCACGTCCTCTTCCGCGTCGCTCCCGTTTACGATGAACGCGTTTGCAAATTCGCGCTGCCCGTTGATCGAAATCGTTCCCGGGTTCAATCCGCCGGAGGGCGAAAGCGCACTTACTCCCACGTCCTGTTGCGTGTTCGAGGTCAGTGAGGTCGCCGGAGCCACCCCCGCCTGCAAGGAAAGCAGGTCCGTGTAGCTCCGTCCGTTCAAGGGCACAGACTTTATCCTGGCCTCGGCGATGACTTCGCCCATTTGCGAGTCGGAGGTCTCCACGTGCGCGGCGTCCTGGTTCACGGTCACCGACTGCGTGTGTTCCCCAACTTCGAGCGTGACGTCCACGACCACCCAACTGCCGGCATCGACGGCCACTCCGGTCCGGCGGTAGGCCTTGAATCCTTCCTTTTCGATCAAAACCTCATAGTGTCCGACGGGAAGATCCGGAAGCGAATAAAAACCCCGTCCGTTCGTCGCCGCGTCTCGCTGGACTCCAGTCTCTATGTTCGTCGCGTGTATAGTTGCTTTTGGCACCACCGCACTGCTTGCATCGGTCACTGTGCCGGAGACAGCTCCTCCCACCCCATCGTGGCTTTCCACGCTGGAGGAAAAGAGACAGGCGAAAAACAGAAGAAGTGCGGTGCGCCTGAGGCAACCTACGCTGTCGGAGCGGGCTCTTGCTTCTCGTCGATTTCCGGTCCTCGTCACTCTCATCCCCCGTTCGTCCGGCAGTTGCAGCCGGTCCCGGCACCGCTCTGCCGGGCGGCCCAGGGCGGCCCGGCCTGTGTCCATCCTGGTCGCGGCTTGACAATTGCAAACAACTTGCATCTTGCCCCGACCGCTTCTGTCCGCATCCGGTCTTCCTTAGTTGCAAATCATTCGCAAGTAGAAACCCGATTCAACTTGATTTCCCCCTCCCTGTCAAGTGGAGCTTGGTCAATTTTGTGTTAACCCCGTCGAACTGCGCCTGGGCGCGTCCGAACGGGGCGGATTCGGCTTCCAAGGGTTCTCTTCCCGAGCCGGGGATGGAACCGGCATGGCCTGTCGCACGTCGGCAGCCGCCGCTTCGACGAAGTCCTGCACCCTTCTTTCAACCTCATTCCGCGATATCATTTGACGTTGCCATGAAGGTCCTCACCTCCGCCCAGATGCGTGCCTGCGACGCGCGCACCACCGCTGAATTCAAAGTCCCTTCGCTTACCTTGATGGAAAACGCGGGAGCGGCGGCCGCGCATTACGCTGTGATCCGCTACGGCACCGCGGCGGCCGGGCGCGCCGTTATCCTGTGCGGCAAAGGCAACAACGGGGGCGACGGATTTGTGTGCGCGCGCCGGCTGAAAGAAAAGGTTTCCGGCTCGAATCCCGTCGTGCTCTTGTTCGCCGCGCCCACTGCGGTCAAAGGCGATGCCGCCACGAATCTCGCAAAATGGCAGAAGGCCGGCGGCACGCTTCGCGTGGTCCCCGACGAGCGCTACTGGCAGCGCGAACGCGAGGCGGTTGCCGCGGCGCCGTTGGTGATCGACGCGCTGTTCGGTACCGGTCTCAGCGGCCCGGTCGAAGGCCTGGTCCGCTCCGTGATCGAGGACGTTAATTCGATTTGCCGCCGTTCGCGCGTCTTTTCCCTCGATATTCCCTCCGGCATGTCCTCCGATTCCGGCGAATCTCCCGGCCCGTGCATTCACGCCGGAGCCACGCTCGCCTACGCCGCTCCCAAACTCGGCGAGCTGCTGCCTCCGAACTGCGATTACGTGGGAAAGCTGAGTGTGGCCGAAATCGGCATACCGCCGCAGGTGCTCGACGACAATCCCGAGTTCGAGGTCAACTGGGTTACGCCCGGAGATTTCGCTTCGCTCCCCATGGATCGCGAGGCTTCCGGACACAAGGGCAGCTACGGCCACGTTCTGGTTGTCGCGGGCTCGTTGGGGAAAACGGGCGCGGCTGCTCTGGCCGGAATCGCCGCGCTTCGCGCCGGAGCTGGGCTAGTAACCGTCGCTACGCCCGAGAGCTGCGTTCCGGTGGTGTCTTCTTTCTATCCCGAGCTAATGACGGAGCCGCTCCCCGAAACCGACGCCCATACCATTTCCCGGCGCAGCTTCGATTACGGCCGGTTTGACGCCGTCCTTTCCGGAAAAACCGTGCTCGCTCTGGGCCCTGGCATCACCACCTTTCCGGAGACGCAGGAATTCGTGCATGCCGTGCTGCGCGACA
>DASPSB010000183.1:0-2392 GCA_035624135.1 Candidatus Acidiferrales bacterium
TTCCACCCAGCGCTGCGCGCGCCCGTCGGGGGTGATGCGATGCACGGTGCCATCGTGGCGGCAGGAAACGTAGAGAACGCCTTCGCGGTCAATGGCCAGCCCGGTGGGATTCATCAGCTCGGTGGCAAACGGCTTGACCACGAAATTCGGAGTAATTTTGTAGAGCGAAACCGGCACCTTTTGGCCGCGCTGGCCGCTGAAGGTGACGTAAATATTTCCTTCGCGGTCCACGGCGGGATTAGCCACCGGATGGAGGTTGTCGGCTACGGCGATGCCGATCGCGAAGTTGAATTTTTTGCTCTCGCCCTCGTTGGTGGCCACGCGCAATTCGCCCGCAGCGCCGTCGGGCACGCGAACCACCAGGCGGTGCTCCGTGCACAGCACCAGGCTTCCTTCGTTGGCTCCGAAGCGGACAGTCGGCCGGGCTCCGTTGCGATTGGTGAAGCCGGAGCCGTGGATCGAGACTTCGCCGCCGGGGATAGCCGCTGCGGGCGAAACCCTCTCGATTGTCGGACGTTGTGCCATTCCCGCTGCCACTCTCCTCAGCCCAGCGCGCCGGCCCAATGGGCCAGCCACAAACAAACCGCCGTGTAAGCGCCCGCCACCCAGTCGTCTGCCATGATGCCCCATCCGCCCGGCAGCGACTCCGCTCGCCCTGCTGGAAAGGGTTTGGTGGTGTCGAAAACTCGAAAAAGTATAAAACCGGCCAGCAAAGATTTCCACCCGAGGGGACCGAAGAACATCGCCGGGCCGAGCAGAAGCGCGAGCCACTGGCCGGAGACCTCGTCAATGACGACATGCTGAGGATCTTTCTTGCCGCTCTCGCGTTCCACTTGGCCCGCGACGGCGACGCCCGCGGTGTTCAGCGCAATCCACCAGACGAGAGGATTGAACGGCTGGAATTCGACGATGCCAAGATCGTAAACGCGAAATTCGGCGCGGGCGAAAAGCCAGGCAACGGCGAGCCCGGCGAGGGACCCCCAGGTTCCCGGGGCTTTGGGCAGTTTTCCCACACCGCCGAAGGTCGCCAGCCAGTAGGAAAGACCTTTTGCGCCGGTCTTGCGGGAACTCGACTGCGCTGTTTGTGCGGGTTCGTTCATCGAGCCGATGATTGCACGCGCGTGGCGGGGCGCGCCACTAGGCGAGGATGCGCAGCGCGGGCTCTGCGGCAGCACGAGGCGGAGGCTGCAGTGCTTCGCGCGGCGCATCGAGCACTGCGATCACCCGGCCGACGAGGTCGTAGTCCTGCGCCGCAGTCATTTCCACGCGAACCATGCGACGGGTGAGCGCGGCAAGTTCGCAGCCGGGCGCGACAATCTCGTTGATCAGCACTCGGCCGTCGATCTCCGGCGCCATGCCCTCCAAGCGCGCTTGCCACAGGAATTCGCTTTCACGCGACGGGCCTTCCAGCACGGCCGCGAACGATTCGCCCACGCGGCGAGCTAGCCGGCGGCGCGAAATTTTGCGCTGGAGCGACATCAGGCGGTCGCGGCGGTCGGCGATGGTTTCCGCGTCCACTTTTCCGCTGAGGGCGTGGCTTTCCGCGGTCTCATCGTCGGAATAGGCGAATACGCCCAGCCAATCGAATTCTGCGGCACGAACAAAGTCGCACAGCTCGCGGAAGTCCGCTTCCGTTTCGCCCGGGAAGCCGGCAATGAAGGAGGTGCGCAGCCAGACGTTCGGAATGACCGCGCGGATGCGCTCGATCAGGCGTAACAGGCCTTCCGCGTTTCCGCCGCGCTTCATTCGCGCGAGCACCCGCTGGCCGGCGTGCTGCAGCGGCACGTCGAGATATTTCGCCAGGCGCGGGTGACGGGCGATGGTTTCGAGCAGGCGCGGCGTAATGCGGTTGGGATAGCAATAGAGAAAGCGCACCCAGGCCAGTTCCTCGATGGAGGCGAGGCGGCCGAGCAACAGCGGCAGGCCGTCGCGGATGCCGAGGTCTTCGCCGTAGGCGGTGGTGTCCTGGCCGATGAGAATCAGTTCGCGCGCTCCAGCGCTGGCGAGCTGCTCCGCCTCGCGAATCACGGATTCAAACCGGCGGCTGCGGAAACGTCCGCGCAATTCGGGAATGATGCAGAAGCTGCACGGGTGGTCGCAGCCTTCGTTGATCTTGATGTAAGCGAAATGGCGCAGCGTGGTAAGTACGCGCGGCGAAAGATCGTGATAGAGGAATTCGGGAGGCGAGGGAGCGAGCTCGCGGAGGCCTCCTTCGATGGCTTCCAGGATGCGGGCCACGTCGCCGGTGCCAACGAGCGCGTCCACTTCCGGGATTTGCTCGCGGACCTGCGCGCCGAAGCGCTCCACCAGGCATCCGGCCACTACGAGACGCTGAGCGCGTCCCGTGCGCTTGTATTCGGCCATTTCCAGGATGGTGTTGACGGATTCCTGC
>DASPSB010000185.1:0-13908 GCA_035624135.1 Candidatus Acidiferrales bacterium
CTGAACGGAGACGAAAATAACCAGGAGCCCGTTTTTATTGGCGTAGCTCGGAAGGCCCGTGGACTCACCAGCGAGAGTGGCGAGTTTGAGGACGGGCATCTTGCTGCCGATGGGAGGGGCAGCAGGGACATCGCTACCACCGAAATTTTGTTGTGCTACGGCCACGGCAGCGGCCAGCGCGAGGATAGTGAAAAGACTCAGAATACGAAGACGCATTGTTTCTCCTTTGGCGAAAGCAGAAGATCCAAAAACTGAAGCCCAAGAACCAGAACGGCGGATCCCTCGCTCTCCATGGGATGACAACCGTTCGGGTCTGCCGGCACAGCGTTAGATGTACCGAACGCCCCAGGTGTTAACAGCGAGTTGCCTGGGAGCGCCGGAGCCACCGGTCAGGCAGGTTCGTGACCTGAGGATGCCGGCTGCAACTCGAGCCTTTCGTCTCCAGCATATACCACGAACCTACGGCCGCGAAGAAATCCGACCAGGGTCATGTGCAGCTCGCGGGCGAGACGGACGGCCAGACTAGACGGCGCGGAGACGGAGGCGACGACAGGAACGCCGGCGACGGCGGCCTTCTGGAGGATCTCGAATCCGCCGCGGCCACTGACCATAAGAACGCAATCGGAGAGCGGGAGGCGGCCAGCAAGGAGGGCCCAGCCAGCGAGTTTGTCCACAGCATTGTGGCGACCGATGTCTTCGCGCTGAACAACGAGCTGGCCCTGGGCGGTGAACAGAGCAGCGGAATGCAGCCCGCCGGTACGTTCGAAGATGGCTTGGCCGGTGCGCAGAGATTCGGGGAGGCGGCAGAGAGCGGCGGCGCTGACGCGAAAAGCGGGATTCGGCGGAGCAATGCCGCGAAGGCGCACGGAGTCGATGGAGGCTTTCCCGCAGATGCCGCAGCTCGATGTGGCGTAGAAATTGCGGTGCAGGCGGTCGAGGGAGGCGAGCGAGGCAGGATCGAGATCCACGCGGACGATATTGCCGTGCTCGGCGGGCTTGCAGTCGGGAGCAGGTTCGATGTTCAGGATTTGCTCGCGGCGCTGGATGAGGCCTTCGGTGAGGAGGAAGCCCGCGGCAAGCTCCAGATCGTGGCCGGGTGTGCGCATCGTGACGCTGAGGGCGCGATCGCCAGCGCGGATTTCGAGAGGTTCTTCGCCGGCGAGGTAATCCTGGAAGGGACGCAGGCGGCCGTCCTGCCATTCCTGGACCATGGTGAGATCGACGCTGCGGAGTGACTGTGGCAAACGAGGCCGCCTGAGATGTGACGAGAACAGGTTGAGGATACACCACAATGGTGAGGGGATAAATGTGAGGCGGCGAGTGACCCGCGTGAAGGGATGGCGCGGGATAGAGGGACGGCCTGCGATTCCAGGCGCAGGCTGCGAGCCTGTGTTATTGCGGCGGGTTGTCCGAGAGGGGCTTTGGTGATATAAAAAAGGCGGTGAATAAAAGACGTCGCCCGCAGGATCACGGGCGCGCTATTTTTGTCGAGGAGCCCTGAGATGGCTTATGTGATTGCGGAACCGTGCATCGGAACGAAAGATACAGCCTGTGTAGACGTATGCCCCGTGGACTGCATCCACCCGCGCAAAGACGAGCCGGCATTCGCGGGCGAAACCCAGCTCTATATTCATCCGACGGAATGTATCGATTGTGGAGCGTGCGTGCCGGTGTGCCCGGTGACTGCCATCTTCGCGCTGGAGGACCTTCCGGAGAAGTGGGCGAATTTCGCGGCGATTAACTCGGATTGGTACGCGAAGAAGCAGGCGTAATCCGCAGCGAACACCTGTTGCAGGACTCTTGAGCAGCTCACACAATCGGCCGCGTATGACTTCTTGCCTGCACTAAAGCGCCGGACGACCCATTTCCTGAACGGAACCCTGATACCTGCTCGGCCAGCCCGCCTGTGCAGCGCGCTCAATCGCGATGCTCCGCGCCGAACCTTGAAGCCTTTTGGCGCTCGAGGCGGGGATAGCGGCTCGGAAGGGCTTCACCAGCACCGTCTCTTGCCAGCCATTCGCGAACAGCAAGCCGCAGTTTTTCGAGACACAGCCCGCGGTAATCGGGAGGAAATTCCTCCACTTTCGCCAGTCCGCGGCGCATGAGAGAGCGCATCCCGGCGTGGTTCTTCTTCTGGTGATGATAGAAAGCGGCAGCAATCTGGATGATGCCCTGGAGAAAGGTTTTGTCGGGTTGAGGGGCCGTGAGCCAGATCGCTTCCCAGGATTCGTGGGAGTTCCAGAATTGGCGGGAATTGAATTGGCGGATGCCCCGGGTGAAGGCGGCGCGGTGTTCGCGTTCGGTCATTGCTCTTCGATACTTTTCCGGAGCGCAGCCGGGCCCCGAGACCTCGGGAGAGTGCGCCAGATCACCCTATCAAATGACGGAATCGGCGCCTAGACTGACGCTCTTGGACAGTCCCGGTGCACTTGAAATTCCAAAGATCAGCAGCGAATTGGCGGGAATGCGCCTCGCGTTGGTGGTAGCCCGAGGAGTGACGATTGGGCCTGCGAGCGCGGCACTGGACCTGGAGATTGCGCAGATGTGTGAGCGGCTGCGAGGTGAAATCGCACTGGAGCGACTAGCCGGACGCGAGTCGGTTCAGGCCGTGCGAGCGATGTTTCGAGAGTGGGGAGTAGACCCGACGCATTCGCGATCGTCGGGGGAACAATTAATGCGCCGACTGCTGCAGGGAAAAGGACTGTACCGCGTGTCGAATGCGGTGGATCTGAACAATCTGGGGTCGTGCGAAACGGGATGGCCGTGGGGCAGCTTCGATATGCACCGGCTCCGGCCGCCGCTAGTATTCCGGCTGGGCCGGACGGACGAAGCGTATCTGGCGATTGGAAAAGAATTGTGGTCGGTTTCGGGGAAGCCGGTGCTGTGTGACGCGGAAGGACCCTTCGGCGGACCGATGCGGGATTCGCAGCGGACCATGGTGAGGGAGGCAACGCGTAACGTATTGACGGTGATTTTCGGGCCTGCGAGCGCGTCGTCAGACGAGATCCTCCGTAAGGCGGCACGCCACGCCGAACGGCTGAGGGAAGTTGCGGGAGCCTCTGAAACACAGTTCGCCTGCGGGTAGCGCAGTCGCCGATTGCTGCGAATCTTTCACACCTTCCGGTCTGAACGCCGGGGCTATTTGACCCGAGCAATTCAAAATCGAAGAAATCTTGTCTCCTCTGACTCATTCCTGTAGCGTCGAAGCAGAAACGCTCCCATCTGGATTGAGAGACATCCGTGCAGAACTTCACATCCGAAGAGGCGAAGCGAGGACTGCCAGCGTGGCAGGGCGCTCTTGCGGGCGCAGCTGCCGGTGTCGTTTACGGTTTTGTTGGATTCCTCTTGTTGAGGAATTCCGGCAACCCCTTCATGGGCCGGACACTTTTCATGCTCTTGCCAGTGGTGACAGGAGCGACGATTGCGCTTGTTACGCCCCACCCGATGGCTGGGGCAGCTTTCTTGTCTGGCGCCATATCCCTGGTGATTTGCCTTATCGGACTGATCGCAGCGAAGGCCGAAGGCATCCTGTGCGCGCTGCTTGCCTTCCCGCTGATTTTTGCCTCGCTTGCAGCAGGCATCGGATTGGGCCTAGTCATTCGCGCGCTGATTCAGAGTCTGCGCGGAGTCACAACAAACTTCGTAATTCTGCTGACCGCTCCTGCCTTGTTGGTCGCCGGACACCAATTGGAAATGAATACATTCCGGCAGGCGCGAAGCGAGAGCGTGACGACCACGGTCATCTTGCCGGCCAGCCCTGACCAGGTGTGGGCCAATATCCAGTCGCTCGACAGGGTGGACGGGAGGAAGCCTGCATTGATGTACATCGGGCTTCCTATCCCGCAGCGTTGCGTATTGCAAGGTACCGCCGTCGGCAGCAAACGGACTTGCTATTTTGATCAGGGATTTATCGAGGAGTCTGTGCTCGAGTGGGACCCGCCGAGGCGCATGCGGCTCTCGATCGACCGCACTCACCTGCCCGGACGGCACTGGCTCGAATTTGAAGGAGCAGAATACGAACTGAAGCCTGTCCCCGGCGGGACCGAACTGACCCGGAGCACAACGATCCGGTCGAACCTTGCGCCGGGCTGGTATTGGGCGCCCTTCGAAAAGTGGGGCGTCGTCAGCGAGCACGAGTATTTGTTCAGCGACCTGACCAGCCGATTCGCCAGCTCTGCGCCTCGATAGCCTTCCAGGGAACCGCTGGCCCTCGAAAGACTAGGAGCCCGCAAACTATCTGGGGTATCGTGATAGTTCGCTCCGGGGGGAATTCCTTGGCGAAGTTCCGGCTCCTGCTGCTCATCCACGCGCACCAGCCTATCGGGAATTTCGAGAGCGTATTTGAAAACGCTTACCAAAAGTCCTACTTGCCCTTCGTGAAAGCGCTGGAGAAGCATCCGGGGATCCGTGTCGGATTGCATATCAGCGGGCCGCTACTCGAATGGCTGGACCAGAAGCATGTGGATTATTTCGCGCTGCTACGGCAACTCGTGGATAAAGGACAGATTGAAATGGTGGGATCGGGATTTTACGAGCCCATCCTGATTTCGATTCCGCCGGAAGACCGCGTGGAACAGATCCGGCGCATGTCGGATTATCTGGAAAAGCAGTTCGGGCGGCGGCCGCTGGGAGCATGGCTGACGGAGCGCGTGTGGGAGCCACACCTGCCGTGGACACTCTCGGCCGCAGGCGTGGAATACACGCTGGTGGACGACGTGCATTTTCTGGGAGCCGGATTCGAACTGGCGGATTTGTTCGGTTATTACCTAACCGAAGACCTCAACCAGGTTGTGAAAGTGATTCCGGGGCTCAAGCGGCTGCGCTACCTGGTGCCGTTTGGACGCGTGGACGAGAGCCTTGAATTCCTGCGTCGGGCGTCGCAGGCGCATCCTGGCGGAATCGCAGCGATGGGGGACGATTGCGAAAAATTCGGGGTGTGGCCGGAGACATTTGATCACTGCTACGTGCACGGATGGCTCGACCAGTGGTTTTCGGCAATCGAGAAGAGCTCGGATTGGCTGGAGACAGGATTGCCGGGGGATTTGATGGCGACCTACCAGCCGCTGGGGAGGGCGGACCTGCCGGCCGCGTCGTACACGGAGCTGACGGAATGGGCGCTGCCCACGCCAGCGCGAAAGCGCTTCCACGCGCTGCTGCAGGAATTCTCGAATCGCACGGATGTGCTGCCATTTCTGCGCGGGAGCTTCTGGCGGACATTTTTGACGAAGTACAGCGAAGCCAATCTGCTGCACAAGAAGATGCTCAACGTCTCCGCGAAGTACCGAAAGCTGGCGAGAGAGGTGCGACGTGGATTGCCGCTGCGGAGGGCGGTGGACCAGGCGGGAGTGCACCTGCTGCGGGCGCAGTGCAACGACGCGTACTGGCACGGCGTGTTCGGCGGGCTGTATGCCCCGCACCTGCGCGCAGCGCTTTGGCGGGAGCTGGTGATTGCGGAAAAACTGGCGGACGCCGCGGACCATGGCGTGCCGAGCTACGCGGAGGTCTTCACGCTTGATTTCGACGCGGACGGGCGTGAAGAGGTGTACCACGTCTCGGAATCCTATGCGGCGCTGACGAAGCCGTGGGACGGCGGGACGATGGCAGCGCTGGATTTCCGCGTATCCGATGTGACCCTGATTAATTCAATTCAGCGGCGGCCGGAGGCATATCACGACAAATTGAGGCAGCTCGGCGCGGCGGCGCCCGCTACGGCGGGGGGAGCCACGTCGATCCACGATGCAACGCGGGTAAAGGAAGCGGGACTCGAGCGGTTTCTGCGCTACGACCGCTGGCCGCGGCACGCGTTCCGGTTGATGCTGTTTCCGACCTGGAAGAAGTGCGATGACTACGCGGAATTGAAATTGGAGGAATCGGCGGCCTTCGCCGGAGGCGAGTATGCGGTGGCGGCGGGAACACCGGACCGGCTGGAGATGCTCTACCAGGCGCCGTTTACTACGCGCGCCGTGCTGAAGGCGCCGGAGGGCAAGCTGCTGCACGCATCGAAGACGTTTCTATTTTCCCGGACCGCGAAGGGGTTCGAGATTGCATGTCATTTGGCGCTGTCGAACCACACGGGGGAATCGCTGCGGCTCAACGCGGGCCTCGAAATGGTTTTCAATCTGCTGGCGCCCAACGAGGCGGACCGCTACTTCGAGTGGGATGGAACGCGACAACCGTTGCGGTGGGCCGGGGCGGTGCCCGGAGGAGAATTGAAGCTGGCGGATGAGTGGCAGAACGTGTCCATTTTGCTTTCGGCGGCGGGCGCACGGGAGTTCTGGGTGGCACCGATCGAGACCGTGACGGAATCGGAGGAAGGATTCGAGCGCGTGTATCAGGGCTCGCAGATTCTGCCGGTGTGGCCGCTGGAACTGCCCCTGGGAGCGCTGTGGACGGGACGATTTACGCTGCGAGTCGGACTGGCGCGGCCAGCGGCGAGGAAGAAGGTGTAGGGCGAACCGCGGGGCTCTGTTAGAGTGCGAGAGGGGAGATCCGGCAGGGATTTGGAGGAGAAATGGCTGTCAGCAAAGAATTGCTGGATATTCTGGTTTGCCCGTTGTGCAAGACGCCGGTGACGCTTACGCCGGATTCGCAAGGTCTGAAGTGCGCGACATGCCGGCGCGTCTATCCGATACGCGACGATATCCCCGTGATGCTTGTGGACGAGGCAAAGATCGAGGGTAGTTGAAGCGGAGCAGTAGAAGGCGATTAGATCCCCTGAGGGTGGAGACTGCGGTCCATCTCTACGAAGTATGAGTTCCAGGAAAAAACTGGTGCATTGGCTGCGCGCGATGGCGAATCGCCGCGTGGGGGTGCTGGGCGACTTCATGCTGGACAGCTACGTGTGGGGCAACGCCACGCGACTTTCGCCCGAGGCCGCCGTGCCCGTGGTCGATTTTGTCGAGGAGAGCGAATGTCCCGGGGGTGCGGGAAACGTGGCCTCGAACCTGGCGGCACTGGGGGCGCGCGTGAGCGCATTCGGAACGCGCGGAGAAGATGCGGAGGGGATCCGGCTGCAGGAAGCGCTTGCGGCGCGAGGAATTGAAGCGCGAGGAGTGTTGGCGGACCGCGCCCGGCGGACGACATTGAAGACGCGAATCATCGCGCGGCACCAACAGCTGGTCAGGGTGGACCGGGAGACGCGGGCGCCGCTCGGCGGAGAGATGGAAGAAAAACTGATTGCGAAAGCAATCGGCGCACTGAAGGGCGGCCGAGGGACGAAAGGAATCGAAGCGCTGGTGATATCGGACTACGACAAAGGAACCGTGACGGAAGAACTGGCGAGGCGGGTCCTGGCAGTGTGCGTGAAGCTGGGAGTGCCGGCGTTCGTGAAGCCGAAGTGGTCGATGCTGGCGACGTATCCCGGGGCGTCGGCAATTGTGCTGAACAGCGCGGAGGCGGGATTTCTAGTGACGCGGCCGGTGGAGGATGACGAGTCGGCGGAGTTTGCCGGGGCACAACTGCTGGAGAAATTCAAATCGAGCGCAGTGGTACTGACGCGCGGGGCGCGCGGCATGATGGTGTTCGAGCCGGGAGCGCGGCCGCTTAGGATTGCGGCGCTGAGTCAAGAGAGGCCGTATGGCGCGCGCTCCAGCACCACGAGAACAATAGAGCACGGGCAGCAGGTGTTCGACGTGACTGGGGCGGGGGATACGGCGCTGGCCACGCTGGCGTTGGCAGTGGCAGCAGGTGCGCCGATCCGAGAGGCAGCAAGATTGGGTAACGCGTCGGCGGGGATTGTGGTGAGCAAACTTGGAACGGCGACGGTAAGCAGCGAAGAACTAGGAACTTTAGTTCAGGAGATGTAGGGCCGCGAAGCATACCTTGACTCTTGATTGGTGAGGGACAGGAAACTTTGCCGGCTCGAAGCCGGCGCTACCGGGAGATACGAATCTCTTCGGGGGCGTAGCTGATGGACTGGTCACGGCGCTCGACCCACAGGCGAATTTCTTTTGTGTTGTGGCTGTTGGCATCGCCGGCGCTTGGGAAGGGCGAGACGGAGCTTACCGCGACCGTGAGGACGACGCCGGAGGCGTTGCTCGGACTTCTGGCGGAAATCAGATCGTAGCTTTTCACCGGGCCATACTCCCCGTTGGGTCCCCAATCGCGAAGAAAATCGTCGTAAGAATAACTGGAAGCGGGCTTCCACGTGCGGTAAGCGCCCTGAAAGTCGCCGGCGGCGACCTGGGAAAGGAACAGGCGTGCGGTGGCTTTTTCCGTGTGGAAACGGAGGAGAAGGGAGAGAAACAGAGAAATCAGCAGAATAGCAGCGGCGCCCAGCAGGAAATTGCGGGGGAGTTTGCTGGGAATAGGACCGGCGTCGCCGTCGAGAAGACCCACGGAATGCTCCTTCCCCAGTAACGTAACAAATGGACGTGCTTCGGGCAAATCAGGGCCGTGAGAGCTGATGGATGGGGAGAGGCCGGAGCTACAGGGCTAGGACGAAGAAGAGTCGGAGGGCGGAGCGAGGGCGCCGGCAGCGCCTTCGGGGAGTTCGATGGCGTATTTGGTGCGTGATCTTTCCTGGTGCTCTTCGATGGCCAGCTCGATCAGGCGATCGATGAGCTGATTGTAGGAGACGCCACTGGCCTCCCACATTTTCGGGTACATGCTGATGGAGGTGAAACCAGGGATCGTGTTCAGCTCGTTGAGGTAGATCTTGCCGTTGCGCTTTTCGAGGAAGAAATCCACGCGCGCCATGCCGCGGCATTCGATGGCAAGGAAGGCACGGCGAGCGTAGTCCTGGAAGCGCTTGACCTGGGCGGGCGCGAGCTTCGCGGGAATGCGCAGCTGGGTGCCTTCTTCGAGGTATTTCGCGGTGTAATCATAAAATTCGCGATGGGGGATGATCTCGCCGGGAACCGCTGTCCGGGGATCTTCGTTGCCGAGGACGGCGACTTCGATTTCGCGGCCATTTACGGCGCGTTCGACCAGGATTTTCTGGGCGTACTGGGCGGCCTCGTCCATGGCGGCGGGAAGGCCGCTGGGACGCCGGACTTTGGTCATGCCGACCGAAGAACCGAGCGTAGCGGGCTTGACGAACACGGGAAAGCGGAACTTCTTGGCGACGGCCTTTTCGACGGCTGCTGGATTTCGCTGCCATTCGGTGCGCGGGACGGCGAGATATTCAACGACGGGGATGCCGGCTTCGCGGAACAGGCGCTTCTGAACGTCTTTGTCCATGCCGACAGAGGAAGCCAGGACGCCGGCACCGACGTAAGGAATCCCTGCGAGTTCGAGCAGGCCTTGCACGGTTCCGTCTTCGCCGAATGTGCCGTGCAGGACGGGGAACATCACGTCAACGCGCGAGGGCGGGCCGGCGGGAGATTCGCCGACGGACATGAGCGAGCCCGCGATCGGGTCGGGCGGAAGGACCACGCGATGGCCGCGCTTCAAGACGTCGGGCAGGAGTTTCTGCGCGCTCTCGCCGACGAGCCAGCGGCCGTCTTTGGCGATACCGATGGGGACGGCTTCGTATTTTTCGGGGTCGAGCGCGCGGAGTACGGATTGTGCGGAGGCGATGGAAACTTCGTGCTCGCCGGAACGTCCGCCGAAGAGCACGCCGACACGGATACGTTTGGAATTCATTGTGGGTCAGCCATTCGTTTGCGGAAAGCAGCGTGGATGGCTCACAGGATCTTTTTTCCCAAGCCGGAAAGCATCAGTTCGACTCCCAGAAGCGCGGTCTGATTGTGCTGGTCAATCACCGGATTCACTTCCACGACCTCGAGCGAGACGACGGATTTGGTATCGGCGATCATTTCCATAGCGAGATGGGCTTCGCGATAGGTAACGCCGCCGCGGACAGGCGTGCCCACGCCCGGAGCGTCCGACGGATCGACGAAGTCGAGGTCGAGACTGACGGATATGCCGTCAGTTTCATCCGAAACGAAGCGGATGGCTTCCGCCATGACTTCGCGCATGCCGCGTTCGTCGAGGTCGCGCATAGTGAAGACGTGCACGCCGGATTCCTTGATGATTTTGCGTTCCTTCGCGTCGATGTCGCGCACGCCGACCATGGCGATGTTGTGCGGATTGACCGTCGGCTTCTGGCCGGAGATCAGGGTGAGTTCGTCGGGGCCATAACCGGCAATGGCGGCGACAGGCATACCGTGGACGTTTCCGGAAGGCGAGGATTCCGGAGTATTCATGTCCGCGTGTGCATCGAGCCAGAGGAGGCCGGCGCGCTTCTCCTTCTTGCGAAAAAACGACGAAACACCGGCGGTAGTGCCAACAGCCACGGAGTGATCACCACCCATCACCAGAGGCAGGAGGCCATCCTCCAGGGATTCTTCCACCATCTGTGCCAGGCCTTTGCAGGTCTCCACGATTTCGGCCAGGTATTTGGCGCGCTTTTCGCCATAGGGTTGCTCCTCGGCTTGGCGGACCAGGACGTTGCCAGCATCCTCCACCTGATGGCCCATGGATTTGAGCTGCTGGGCGAGGCCGCCGACGCGGAGGGCGGAAGGGCCCATGTCCACGCCGCGGCGGCTGGCGCCGAGGTCCATGGGCACGCCGATGATGCGGATTTTTTGCGGCACAATGTTCCTTCGGGTTCCGAGAGCGTCGCGGAAAGCCCGCGGGCAAAGTTCAAGGATATATGCGGTAGAGCATGCGAGGGAAGGGAATCACCTCGCGGATGTGTGTGGTTCCGCAAATCCAGGCAATGGTCCGTTCGATGCCCAGGCCGAAGCCGGAGTGGGGGACGCTGCCGTAGCGGCGGAGGTCCAGATACCACTGGAAGGCCTTTTCGGAGAGGCCGTGGTCGCGGATGCGCTGTAGGAGAAGGTTATAGTCGTGGATACGCTGGCTGCCGCCGATGATTTCTCCGTAGCCTTCGGGGGCGAGCACGTCGAAGCAGAGGGCGCGGTCGGGCCGTTGCGCGTCCGGCTGCATATAGAAGGCTTTGATGGCCGTCGGGTAGTGGTGGACCATCACAGGGCGGTCGTACTGCGAGGAAAGAACGGTTTCTTCGTCGCCGCCGAAATCGTCGCCCCATTTCACGTCCTTGCCCCTGCTCTGGAGGATGGCGATGGCCTCGTCGTAGGAAATGCGGGGGAAGGGTGGACGCACGGCGGCGAGTTTTGAGACATCGCGGCCGACAACTTCGAGCTCGCGTGCGCGGTGGGCCACGACGTCCTGGACGATGTGGGAGACGAGATTTTCGCCCAGGACCATGATCTCGTCAAGCCCAGCGTAGGCGACCTCGGGCTCGCACATCCAGAATTCGGTCAGATGGCGGCGCGTCTTCGATTTCTCGGCGCGGAAGACGGGGCCGAAGCAGTAGACCTTGCCAAGCGCGGTAGCAGTGGCTTCGATATAAAGCTGGCCTGATTGGGTGAGATAGGCCTTGCCTTCGTCGAAATAATCCACTTCAAAAAGTGTGGTGGTGCCTTCGCAGGCCGCGGGAGTGAACATCGGTGCGTCGGTGAGGACATAGCCATGGGTGTCCAGATAATTCCGCGTCGCATGGATAACCCGGGCGCGGATGCGCAGGATGGCGGCCTGGCGGGGGGTGCGCATCCAGAGGTGGCGGTTTTCGAGGAGAAAATCAGGGCCGTGCTCTTTGAGCTGGATCGGGTAGGGATCGGAGTCGGGGATGCGCTGGATGACCCGGATTTCCGAAACATGGAGCTCGAAGCCCCCTGGTGCGCGTGCGTCGGGATTGACTTTGCCAGTGACAATGCAGCTCGATTCCTGAGTGAGGCCTTTGAGCGCATCGAAGGCGCTGGAGTTTTCTTTGGCGGAGACGACGCCCTGAATAGTGCCCGTGCCGTCGCGGAAAATTGGGAACAAAAGTTTGCCGGCTTCGCGCAGGTTGTAGAGCCAGCCGTTGATGGTGACGGTCTGGCCGGCGAACTGGCCGACGGAATCGATGGTGACGACGGGCATGGTGGAGGAGATTTCCTTTCGGCCTGCGGCGCATCCGCCACAACCCCTCAACAGCAGATTCCTCGCTTCGCTCGGAATGACAGGAGCACGGATTGGCGCGATGCCAGCTACACAGGCCTTCCTATTTTACAGGGATTAACGGTTAGCCAAAGCGGCGGCGGTGCGCTCGAGGCGTTCGAAGGCGGCGAGAGCAGCCTGGATGGGTTTCGCCTCGGCGGGTGATTCGCGGATTTCGAGGGTCAGCGGAAGTTCCTGGTCGGCCGTGGAGAGAGCGGCGAGTGCGGCGTCCCAATCAATCGTACCCTGGTAAGGGAAGAGGTGATCGTCGCGCTCGCCGGAATTGTCGTGCAGGTGAGTTGTCACAACGAGCTCGCGCATGGCATCGAAGGCGGGACGCACGCCCTCCCAGAGGTGCGCGTGGCCCACGTCGAAGCAGAGGCGGAGATCGTGCAGGCGCGTATCCGCAACAAACTGGCGGAGGGCAGAAGGCGATGCGTAATCGCCAGCCGTGTTCTCGAGCGCGATGGTGACGTTGCGCTGCTTGGCGAAGAGGCAGAGGTGTTCCAGCGAGCTCATAGCCGCTTCCGTTCGGCGCGGGTCCTGGGCTTCGCGGCCGGCGCCGAGATGGAGGATCAGGAAGCGGAAGGGAATGGCTTCGGCGAGCTCGATGGCGCGCTTGATTTCGTCCACGGCGTCGAGACGGCGAACGCGTTCCATGTCCGATACGGAAATGGGCGTGGAATTCTCGCGTGTAGCGACCATCTCGCGGGTGGTGGGCGCGTGGACGGAGTGAATGCAGATGTCGTGGTGGTCGAGCCAATCGGAAAGCTCGCGAATGGCTTGTGGGGAACGGTAGTCGAAATGCGAGCGCGCGCAGTAGAGTTCCAGGTGGGGAATGCCGGCCTGCTCGATCTCAGCGAGTAAAGCGGGGCCGAGTCGCTGGCTGCGGAAGAGATAAGTGGAGAGAACGCGCATGTGCATCATGGCCCAGTCGCTTTCATGAAGGGCGGAAGAAACCGCACCCCGGGCTGGGGGCCTCTATTATGGCAGAGGGATGGAGGAGAGTATCGAGTGTTGGGTGGCGAGTGACCAGTAGAGAAACGGAGATAGCGTCAGCCGTCCTGAAGTCAGGGCGCGGGGGGCAAGTGGCCTGAAACACTGCACAGGCAAAATTGACTGTGCCACATCAGCCTCCCGCGATGGCGCCGATAATGAAAAAGGGCTCGTGGCCCGAGACAATGGCTTCTGGAAGCGGCTCGTCGGGAGAGGCGAGGGAAATATCCTGCTCGCAGGCGAAAAAGCGCAGAAACGGGCGGCGTTCAAGAGTGACGTGGTCGCGAATCGTGCCGCGAAGCATGGGATAGCGGGCTTCGAGAGCGTCGAGGATGGCGCGCGCCGTCACCGGCGCCGCGACTTCCAGGTGCACGTCGCCTTGAATGTGCGCCAGCGTGCGCAGATGCGCCGGGAGCACGACGAGGATCACGGCAGCGTCTGCACCTCGACCGAGAGAACAGCCGGAAGGTCACGGACGATGGCGTTCCACGAGTCTCCTCCGTCCGCGGAAACGTACACCTGGCCGCCAGTTGTGCCGAAATAGACGCCGCAGGGATCGAACCGATCCACGGCCATGGCTTCGCGCAAAACGTCGACGTAGCAGTCTTTTTGCGGGAGGCCTTTCGAGAGGGCTTCCCAGTCATTCCCACCGGTCCGGCTGCGATAGACGCGCAGCTTGCCCTCATGGACGAAGTGTTCGCCGTCGCTTTTGATGGGCACAACGTAAATGGTTTCCGGTTCGTGGGCGTGCACGTCTATGACGAACCCGAAATCGGTGGGCAGGTTGCCGCTCACTTCGCGCCAGGAGTCGCCAGCATTGTCGGAGCGCATCACGTCCCAATGCTTCTGCATGAAGAGGACATCGGGACGGGAGGGATGCAGAGCCATGCGATGGACGCAGTGCCCGACTTCTGCGTCCGAGTCCGGGAGGTAAGGGGAACGCAGGCCCTTATTGATTGGCTTCCA
>DASPSB010000218.1:0-3153 GCA_035624135.1 Candidatus Acidiferrales bacterium
GCGTCTCGCCGCGGGACACGGAGAACGAAACGCTGGACAACACCTCTCGTTCGTCGAAACCGATGCGGACGCCCTCCAGGGCGATGGCGGGGGATTCCGGCGGGCCAGCGCTCATGCGAAAACGGCGGCATTCCGTCGCACGCGGAAGCAGCCTTACCCCGTGATTATAGCCCACAGTGGACTGAATTCGGGGTCACTTCGCCCGCGTTCCTGCCGGGCACGCGCCGCCGACGGAGCCGCGGCTTTTCCCCGCTTCCTGCAGTGCGTAACTGGATTCTACGGGAAGATAAACAGCAGCAACCGAGTGATGAAGAAATTCGAAATCAGGATCAGCACGGAAGCCGTCACCACCGCCTGCGTCGTCGCGCGCCCCACTCCCTGCGTGCCGCCACGCACGTTCAATCCGTAATAGCAGCCCACACTCGACAGGATGAAGCCGAAGATAAACGGTTTCACCAGCCCCTGGATTAGGTCGCCGAACTCGAGGGCGTGAATCGCGCGCGTCCAGTACTGCACCGGGTCGAGCCGCAACTGAAAATGGGAGATGAGGTAGCCACCCACCAGGCCGACGAAATCCGAGATGGCCGTCAGCAAAGGCAGCATCAGCGTGGTGGCCATGACCCGCGGCGTCACGAGCTTCTTCATCGGGTCGGTGCCCATCGCACGCATCGCGTCCACCTGCTCGGTCACGAGCATCGAGCCCAATTCGGAGGCGATCCCCGAGGAGTTGCGGCCCGCCACCAGCAGCGAAGTGATGCTGGGCCCCAGTTCGCGGACGATAGAAATGGCTACGACGTCGCCCACCAAGGCCGTCTCGCCGAATCGCGAGAACTGGGCCGCCGTCTGCAGCACCATGACGGCACCGATAAAGAATCCGGTGAGCAGAACGATCGGAAGCGATCCGATGCCAATTACGTCCATCTGGTAGAGCGTGTCGTCGAAATAGAAGGGAGTGCGGAATATGCCGGCCACCGCTTCAACGGACAGAAACGTGTAGTCCTGCACCGTCTGCACGATGCCTTTGAGCACGCCCACCACACGCGAGGAGATGGATGGCTCGAGTGCGTTGTCGAGGGGCATGGTCGAGGATGATGCGCAGGAAGCGTAGCGTGCACGCGCAGCGGGCGTCAAGAACCGCAGCGGCCGGCCCGGATTTAACCCTGCTGGAAGACCTTCGGCAAACTCTCCGCGCACGCCGCGAGCGTCCGTTCAACGTCCTCCTCCGTGTGCGCGCCGGAGACAAACATGGCTTCAAATTGTGACGGCGCCAGAAACACTCCGCGCTCGAGCATCTCCCAGAAGAACCGCGAGTACTTCGCCGTGTCCGCCCGTTTCGCGTCTTCGAAATTCCGCACTTGCCCTGGCGTGAAAAACAGGGTGGCCAGCGAGCCACTTGCGTTCACGCACGCCGGGTAATGTTGTTTCGCGATCAGCGCGGCAATTCCGTCTGTCAGACGGCGGCTTCGGGCCGCCAGCGACTCGTAGAAGCCCGGCGCCTCGAGGTGCTTCAGCGTTTCGATGCCGGCGCGCATGGCCAGCGGATTGCCGGAGAGCGTTCCCGCCTGATAAACCGCCCCGAGCGGCGCTACCCGCATCATCAGGTCCCGCCGTCCGCCATACGCGGCCACCGGCAGGCCGCCGCCGATGATTTTCCCCAGAATGGTCAGGTCCGGCCTCACTCCAAACAGTGCCTGCGCGCCGCCATGCGCCGCGCGGAACCCGGTAATCACCTCATCGAACACCAGCAGCGAGCCGTGCCGCTCCGTAATCGCGCGCAGCTCGCGCAGGAACGCTCCGTCACCCGCGGGCAGCACAACGCCCATATTCGCGGCGATGGGCTCAATAAACACCGCCGCGATTTCCGCGCCGCGCTTGGAAAACGTCTGCTCGACGGCCGTTATATCGTTGTACGGAAGGTTGATGGTCAACGCGGCGATTTCCGCGGGCACGCCCGGGCTCGCTGGTATGCCCAGCGTCGCCAATCCCGAGCCCGCTTCCGACAGGAACGGGTCCGCATGACCGTGATAGCAGCCGCTATATTTCACGAGCAGCGAGCGGCCCGTGGCTCCCCGCGCCAGCCGCGCCGCGCTCATCGCCGCTTCCGTACCCGAGCTGACGAAACGGACCATCTCGATCGAAGGCATGGCGCGCGTCACGAGCCGCGCCAGCTCGAGTTCCAGTTCGCAGGTCATTCCGAAGCTGGTGCCCCGCGCCGCCTGATCCGCCACGGCCGCGACCACTGCGGGATGCGCGTGGCCCAGAATCAGCGGGCCCCAGGAGCCCACATAATCGAGGTAGGAATTTCCGTCGGCATCCTCGATGCGCGCCCCCTTCCCGCGCGTCATCACCAGCGGCGTGCCGCCGACGGAGCGAAACGCGCGAACGGGGCTGTTCACGCCGCCGACCAGGACGCGCTCCGCTTCGTGAAAGATTTGCTCGGACCGGGTGTGAGGATTTTTCGGGGTCACGACTCAGTGCGGCTCAGATTTCGCGGTCGCTCGCCGGGTCAGCACGCCTTCAGCCATTGCGCCACGTCCTTCGCATGATAGGTGCAGATGATCTCCGCGCCCGCGCGCTGGATTCCCGTCAAAATTTCCAGCACCACGCGCTTCTCTTCGATCCATCCGTTCGCCGCCGCCGCCTTCACCATCGAGTATTCCCCGCTCACGTTGTAGGCGGCCACCGGCACGGTGAATTCGTCGCGCACGCGCCGGATCATGTCCAGGTAGGGCATGGCGGGTTTCACCATCACGATGTCCGCGCCTTCTTCGATATCGAGCGCCACCTCGCGCAAGGCCTCGCGCGCGTTTGCCGGGTCCATCTGGTAGCTGCGCCGGTCGCCAAATTTTGGCGCCGAGTCGGCAGCCTCCCGGAACGGCCCGTACAGGCCCGAGCAGTATTTCGCCGCGTACGACATGATGATGGTGTCTTCGAACCCGTTGTCGTCCAGGATGCGGCGGATCGCAGCCACCCGGCCGTCCATCATGTCGGAAGGCGCCACGATGTCCGCGCCCGCGTCCGCGTAGGCCCACGCCGCTTTCGCCAGCAGGTCGACGCTCGGGTCGTTCAGCACGCGGTCCTGCTCCACGACTCCGCAATGCCCGTGGTCCGTGTATTCGCACAGGCACACGTCGGCCGCCACCAGCAATTTCA
>DASPSB010000223.1:0-30713 GCA_035624135.1 Candidatus Acidiferrales bacterium
TACGGCGAAACTCCGACGCTCCCGAAGACGGAAGCCATGCGTCCTGAACCGATCTCGCCTTATGGGGTCACGAAGTACGTGGGCGAGCTATATTGCCAGGTGTTCGGCCGCTGCTACGGCCTGGAAAACGTTTCCATCCGCTACTTCAACGTGTTCGGCCCGCGGCAGGACCCCGGCTCACCCTATTCGGGCGTGCTCTCGCGCTTCATCACGGCAATGCTCGACGGCCAGCCTCCCACGGTGTTCGGCGACGGAGAGCAGTCGCGTGACTTTACCTATGTCTCGAACGTCGTGGACGCCACGCTTCGCGCCGCCGAGACGCACGGCGTCTCGGGTTTGGTGTTCAATGGCGGCACGGGAGGCCGCTACACGCTCAATCACACGCTCGGGCTGCTGTCGAAAATTTCCGGCAAGCCGGCGAACCCGAAGTACGACCCGCCCCGCGCGGGCGACATCCGCGATTCCCAGGCCGATATTTCGCTCGCCCGCCAGATGCTCGGGTATGTCCCGACCGTGGATTTCGAGGAGGGCCTGCGCCGCACATGGGAATGGTACAAGTCAGAGCCGAGGTAGCAACAGGCAATCGCGGAGGAGCGGGATTTCGAGCCGCGGGTACTTCCCCCTGCTGTTAGAATGAGCGTTTCCGCCGAGTGATCGGCGGCGAGTGAAACGCGCCGATGGCCCGCATCTACCCGTTCCGCGCATACCGGTACGACGCGTCCCGCTTCGATCCCGCTCGGGTGCTCACGCAGCCCTACGACAAAATCACGCCGGAGATGCAGGAGCGCTATTACGCGCTCGACGCGCACAATCTGGTGCGGATTGAGAAGGGCCGTGAAGAACCCGGCGATTCCGCGCAGTCGAACGTGTACACGCGAGCCGCGCAGACGCTCCAGGTGTGGATCCGCGATGGTGTCCTGCAGCAGGATTCGACGCCCTCGTTCTATGCTTGCTCTCAGGAATTTGCCGTGCCGGGAACCGAGCAGCGGCGAGTGCGCCGAGGTTTCGTGGCGCTGCTGGGCCTCGAAGATTATTCTGCGGGCGTGGTCTTCCGGCATGAGCAGACGCATAGCGCCGCGCGGGCCGACCGGCTGGAGCTGCTCCGGCACACGCGGGCGCACACGGGCCAGCTCATGATGCTCTACGACGACGAGGGATCGCGCGTCACCTCGCTGCTCGAGCCCGTGTTTCGGACAGCCCCCGAGAACCAATTCAAGGACGAATACGGCGTGGCGCATCGTCTGTGGCCCATCTACGAGGCGGCGGCAGTCAGATCGTTGGCCGCGGCCATGGCCGCAAAAAAGCTGCTTATCGCGGACGGCCATCATCGCTACGAAACTTCGCTTGCGTACCGCGATGAGTGCCGAGCCGGCGAGGGCGCTGCTTTGCCGGAGGCGCCGCACGAAAAGACTCTGGTCACTCTTTTTGCCCTGAACGACTCCGGCGTTACCGTGCTGCCCACGCACCGGACCGTGGGCGGACTTTCCGCATTCGATTTTTCGGCATTCCGCAAATCGCTGGCAGGAATTTTCGATTGGTACGCATATCCGTTTGTCGAAGAGAACCAGCGCGGCTCGGTCCTGGCGGAGTTCCGCCACGACCTCTCCGCGCGGGCGAAGGGCGATTCGCTGCGGCGCGCCATCGGCGTGTACGCCGGCGGCGGCGCGTTCTACCTGTTCGTACTGCGCCAGGATGCGGACTTGGGGACGCTGCTCGAGGGTGTGCCCGTGGCCCAGCGTTCGCTCGATGTGGTGCTTCTGCACCGCCTGCTGCTGGAGCGCAAGATGGGCGTGACCGCTGAGGCTGTCGAGCGGGAGAAAAACATCCGCTACCATCGCGACGCCGTCGAGGCACTTGCCGCCGTAGATTCCGGCGCGGCGCAGATTGCCTTCCTGCTCAATCCCGAGCCCGCGCGCCAGGTATACGACCTGGCTCTTGCTGGAAACGTGCTGCCTCAGAAATCCACGGACTTCTATCCGAAATTGCTCAGCGGGATGGCGATCTACCGGCTGGACAGCTGACTACGATTTGTGGAGGCGTATAAAAACGAGGACGCGCCGGCCCCAGCCGGGACCGGCGCAGGATGGTTTCTCCAATTCTACTTCGCAAAGCTCTGCACTGCTGCCGCTTCCGAATCGAACACTTCAAAAACGGTCAGCAACTTGGTCACCTGAAGGACTTCCTGGAATTTCTGTCCCAAGTTGGAGAGCTTGAGCACCGCGCCGTGGTTTCGCGCGCTATGGAAGGCAGCCACCAGCGTGCCGAGGCCCGCGCTATCGATGTAGGTGACGTTGCCCATGTTCATGACAATCTTCCGCCGGTCTTCAGCCAGAAGATTCTTCATGCGCTCGCGCAGTGAGTTCGATTCCTCCCCGAGGATGATCTTTCCCTCGAGCTCCAGCACGACCACGCCCTCCGCGTCTTTACTCGAAATCTTCAGTGCCACGTCTTGAACCTCCCTTCGGCTTGATTTCCCCGGCTGCGGCCAGCGCTCGTGCGACTCGATTTGCGGCGCCCCCGCAATGCATTGTTCACTTCCGCCGCTACCCCTGCGGCGATGCTCTCAGTCAATAATAGTCCGAGCAGGACATGAAATAACCGCAGCGCGTGCAGATCAGTTTGCACTTGTGCGGCTCAAGCGGCGCTGAGCAGAGGGGGCAATAGTGCGATGCGTCTTTCGCCCCGGGCGCCTCTGCTTTTTCTTCCGGGCCTCCACCGCTCCCGGAAAGCCGCGTGTCTTCCATAAGGCTCCGTGGTTATAACACAACCTGCCCCCATCGGGAAGCGCAACCATCTTTCAGGACGGGTTTCGCGGTCATAGCCTGTTTCCAGCCTATGCATAGCGGTCATAATTCCAACCGGGGCTCGGGAAACTAATGACACCGCAACAAAAGGGCGGTAAACTGCATCCAAAGGGGCAGGGAAAGGTCCATGGGCAGGAAAGCCATCACGGTCGCCGCCCTGATTGGTCTTTGGATTCTTCCTGTGTCTGCGCAGTCTCACGGAGGATCAGCGGGCCGGGCCATAGCCTCGCGTTCTTCCGGTTCCGGCCGGTCGATTCGCAGTCTCCCCGTGGTTGTGCGGCCGCGACCGGTGACTACGCGGAATTCGAACACGTTTGTAAATCCCGGGCTTTCGAGCGGCTACTTCCCCGGAGGGACTATCCAGGATTTGTTCGGCTACCCGGTGCCGGGCCTGGGCTTTGATTACGTGCAGTATGGGGCAGTGAACGGCAATCTCGGCATCCGCGCGCTCATTGATCCCGTCACGCAGCAGGAGATCGCATTGGCCCTGAAGCTTCGCGGCTTCGGTGTCGGCTCCTATCCCTACTACTTCTCTCCCTTTGCCGGTGCCCCAATCGTTCTGGAGACGCCCAGCGCGGTCGCACAGCCCGATGCACCAGCGCAGCCTCCGATCGTCGTTGTGGCCCCGCCGCCAGCGCAGCCCGCGGCTCCGCCCGTCGCTGAAGAGCAGCCGTTGCCTGATCCGGGCGAGTTCGTGCTGGTGCAGCGCGATGGGCGGCTGCTGTTCGCGGTGGCTTTTACTTCCGATGCCGGTCGCGTGGTTTACATCACGAAAGAGGGCCTGCGACGCAGCATTCCTCTCGAGCAGCTCGATGTGGAAGCCACGCTGCGTATGAACGAAGAGCGCGGGACCTCGATCCAGCTTCCCAAAGCCTGAGCCGCAGTCCCTTACGCATCCGCCCCATTACGGAGCCTTGTACGGTTCCGGCATGTAGAACTCCGCATCCGCTGCTGGCCCGGCGCGCTCAAACTGGATCGTCGCGTGCGTGATGTGGAAGCGGTTGGCCAGCAGCCCGCGAATTTCTCCCAGGATCTTCTCGCTTGCTTCCAGGTTCATGTCCGGAATCCGTACGTGGCAGGAGATGGCGAACAGCTCAGTTCCCAGCGTCCAAATATGGATGTCGTGCACCTCCTGCACTCCGGCCACGCCCAGCATTGCGCGCGCCACATCAGTGAGCTCCACGTGCCGTGGCAGGCCCTCCAGCAGAATGTGGCTGCTCTCGCGCAGGATTCCCAGGCTCGACCACAGAACGAGTGCACCAATCAGGATCCCCAGCACCGCATCGAGCCGGAATGCTCCGGTGCGCTCGATCACCCAGGCCCCACCCAGGATGGCCACATTTGAGAGCGCGTCCCCAGCGTTGTGAACCAGCACCGCTCGCAGGTTCAGGTCCTTCCGTCCGCGAACCACGGCCAGGGTGATTCCGCCATTCACCAGCAAAGCCACAGCGGAGATCCAGAACATCACTCTTCCCGCCACAGGCACCGGAGCAATAAGCCGCTCGACACCTTCGTACAGGAGGAACGCGGCCACGCCCGCGAGCAACAGTGCGTTGGCGAACGCGGCCAGAATCCCCGCCCGATGATATCCGTAGGTTTTTTCCGCGTCCGGTGGCCTTCCTGCCAGCCTCAAAGCGAACCACGAAATAAATAGCGTCGGGAGATCCGAGAGGTTGTGGATGCCGTCGCTGATGAGAGCCATGGACCGTGCCAGTGACCCGGCCACCAGTTCGGCCACCACCAACCCGATCGTTGCCCCTACCGACCACAGCATCACACCCTTCCATTTCGTGGCAGACTCTGCCTCGAAGTGGAAGTGCGTGTGCGCGTGGGTATGGCCAGTCGCGTGCCCGTGCGAATGGATCTGCGAGCCCCCCTCGATTCCGAGCCCGGTCTGGTGCGGCATGGCCATAGTCTACCCCGCATTTCCGCGGGGCAGGCCGGCAGCTCAAGCGCCTGTGGCCCAGCCCAAACTGCGGGGCCTGAAGACCTCGCGGGCTTCCGGTGCCGCTCAATTCCTAACTCGTTCCACACGCCCGGCCACTTCTTTTCTAGGAACCCGCTGCTCCGAAGAAAATTGACTTCGCACAGTCCCCGTGCCTAGTATGACTGCCACCACGCGCGGGCCGGGCTGGGCGCGGTTCAGGCGAACTCAGGGTAGCGCCGAAATTCAGAGATGGGTGTCGGATGTCTCAGAAAACCGCCAGACTGACGTTTTGGGGAGTGCGCGGCTCGACCCCTACCGTGGACCGCAGCACGTGGCGCTACGGCGGAAATACGCCCTGCCTGGAATTCGTAGCTACCGACGGCAAGCGATTCATTCTCGATTGCGGCACAGGTCTTCGCCACCTCGGTCGGCGCTACATGGACTCGCCCGGAGAAGCGCCGCTCGAAGCTGTTGTGCTAGTCACCCACTATCACTGGGACCACATCCAGGGCTTGCCTTTTTTCACCCCATTTGTTCCCGAGCAAAATCACTTCCACTTCTTCAGCTTTCAATCCAAGTACCTCGGCGAAGACAGTCTGAAGCGCGTCCTGCAAACGCAGATGGCCACTCCGTATTTCCCCGTGGACGTTAGCATCTTCCACTGCAAGCGCGAATACACGGAGATTGCAGGGGGCGACACGATCCAGTTCGGCGAAACTCGCGTGCTGACCAAGTGGCTCAATCATCCCCAGGGCTGCCTCGGGTTTCGTCTGGAAACTCCCGCGGGCATCATCGTTTACGCCACGGACAACGAGCCGGGCGTCCCCGAGATGGATCGTGATTTGCGAAAACTGGCTGAAGGCGCCGACATCTTCATTCACGACGCGCAGTACACACCAGAGCAGCTTCGGACCACGCAGAAGGGCTGGGGGCACTCCACCTGGCTCGAGGGGATTAGTGTGGTCCGCGACGCCGGCGCAAAGAACCTCGTCCTCTTCCATCACGACCCGGATTCGAGCGACCGCGGAGTGGATGCCATCCTTCGCCAGACACGGCAGCAATATGCCAACGCCTGGGCGGCCTCCGAAGGCATGGTGATGACACTCGATCAGAAAAAAATGGACGTGGTCATGCGCGACAGCCGCGCCGGCCAGCGCCGCGAGGGCTTCTTCCGCGCTACGATTGTCGGCTATTCCGAGGAGGGGCGCGCCTTTCAGGAAGAAACCATTATCCGCGACCTCACATTGCATGGCGCGTTGCTCTACCTGGAGAACACGCCGCGCCTCCAGTCGGAGTTGCAGGTGATGATGGAAGCCCCGGTGGATGAACTGCACCCCGACGGCCGCATTCCGCTCCGTGGCTACGTGGTTCGCCGCGAGCCCGCCCAGGACGAAAACCGCAACGCCGTGGGAATCGTCTTCGCGGAAGAAGTCGAGCCCGACCGCGCAGGCGGCGGCTGATACTTAGCCTCTCGAGCTTCCCTTGGTACGGCTCTGTGTCTTCCCGGCAGGTTCTATTTCTTCTCGCTCTTCATTTACCCGCCGCCTTCTTGAAGTCCTTTCACCTGTCCCATGCGGGCGAACGCACGCCGGATGTGGGGTATCGTGATCGACCCGCCCACAATCAGAGCCACGTTCAGCGCGTCAATCACCTCCGCTCGATTCCAGCCGACTTCGCCGCAGCGAACCACATGGTAGGTAATGCAGTCGTCGCAGCGCAGCACACACGAGGCGACCAGGCCGAGCAGTTCCTTGGTCTTCGTGTCGAGGGCGCCCGGCTCATAGGCCTGGTGATCCAGCGCGAAAAACCGTTTCAGACCTAGATGGCCGCAGCTCAGAATCTCCTCGTTCATTTCCGCGCGAAAGGCATTCCAGTCTTTCAACGAGTCCGGCATCTTTCCCTCCAGGCACAGTCCGCCCCGTAGATGGGCAAATCATCGGTTCGTTCGGGCGACACGCGGATTGTCTCGTCCGCCCCTCTTGATCCGGCAGGTGACTACAGTGCGGCCAGAGCGGCGGCCTCGTCGTCGTAGATGGCCAGGATCGTATCCAGACGCACCATCTTCAGCGTTTGGCGGATCATTTTTGTCGGCGAGAAAATCACGAATTTCCCGCCGCCGCGATTTACGGAAGTAAACGAGCGAACCATCGCGCCAATCCCGGAGCTGTCCAGCATTGTGACGCCGGCCAAATTGACCGCAATGTTGCGATTACCGGCCGCCACGAGTTCCTGGACCTTTTCGCGAAGAGCTTGCTCGGTTTCGCCGAGCCGCACTGGACCCTGGACATCCAAAATTACGCCTTTATCGACGAAGCGAACATTGAAGCGGGCGTATTCCGACACAGCGCCTCCTGGCCCGCCCCACACCGGGGAGGGAGAGCCACAAACTACCCCACAGCGGGGCGAAGAAGCAAGCACAGCCTGCACGGAGCGTGGGATCTTATGCGCCGCGGGAAACGGGGGTGGGAATCCCACCGCCGCGTGAGTAAAATGGCGTTCAACACGCGCCATGCTGCAACAATTCTTCTGGACCTGGCTCATCGGCCCGGTGGCGGCATTGCTTCCCGAGCCCTGGCGGCGAGCACTGCCGGGGACAGACCGCGTGCACTGGGAGCGCGCGGGAGCCATTAGTGGACTGGTGGAACTTATGGCCGGCGCGATCGCCATGCTGGAGTGGTACATGGGGACGATGACGCCGATGATCAGTTCCGGCAGCGAATGGGCAGTGCTCGGAAAATTCGGACGTGAGGTAACCGAATTTCAGATCGGCGGGGTGGCGCTGGCTGTGTTTGCGACGCACCCGCTGACTTGGGCGTTCGCCTACGCCTTTGCTGAAGGCGCCGTGCGGTTGTTTGGCGCCGCGTTCACCGAGGACGTGCTGGGCTCGTTACCACTCTTCCTTCTTGAGCGGTCTATCTTTCTGATTGGTCACAGAGAGGAGATTCGATCGAACGAAAATTTGCGCCGCAACTGGACTTCCTTGGTCGTGGGTGTCCGCAATCAGGCCATCGCCGCACGCCGCCCGAATCTTTCTGACGAACTTCACTATTCAAAGGATGGAGAAGACGAGATTCTCGAGATTTGGGCCAGCCGCATGAAAGACGATTGGATCGCCCCGAAGGTTGTGCATGTGGACGAGACCTATTACCGATTGGAGGAAAGCTCGGTGGAGAAAGAGGCCGAGCGCCCGTTCCGTTACCGTTTGCGCCGCCTCGAGGCCGGAGTGCCCGGCAAAAACGTGCTTATTTACAAAACCGGTAAGGCCACGGTCAAGTTTTAGCAAGCCGGGCGGCGCACTGCCCTGATGCTAGGGTCCTTAAACTTGGGTGACGGGAAAGTCAGGCGGCGTGGCACTCCGTGGTGAGCACGCCTGCACCCTGCGATAGGAAGGATGCGAACTCATCCACTCGGCAGGGGGGATCTCCCTCCGCTGGGACTGGCAAGATACCCGTGCTACTAAATGCGGGCGTTTCCCCGTCCTGAGGGCAGTTCAAGGAATCGGCGCTACCCCTCCGTACATCACGTGGACGTAAACCCCGGTGTGAATGTTGTAGAGCAAGTACCAGCCGGGATGGTCGGGATCGTCGTAGATGACGAAGTCATCGGCGCAATCCCAGCACCAGTCGGCGCAGATGGGCCAATCCCACAAGGCGACATCAAAGAAAAATCCGCCAGGGAACCAAAAGCGGTGAAGCTCGCGATCGATGCGGACGACTCCATAGCGATAAGAAGGCCCGGCCTGCGCAAAGCGGCCATGTTCGAAAGGTTGCGCCACACGATAGCGAGGATCGTTGGGGCGATCATGACCGTACCAATGGTCGTTGTTGACGTGAGGAGTGCTGTTGATAGCGTTGTCTCTGCCGCGCTCAACATCCGGCTTGGCGCGTGGATTGCTCCGCGCCGGGGGCGGCGCGGGAATACGGCCGGCATTGGCGCGAGGCGCACTCATTCGGGGCGCGCCGGCGCGCTGCGCCGAGAGGCTGAGAACGCTGAGAGAGGCCAAGGCAAGCAGGAAGGCAAAACGTGGTTTCACTTCATCCTCCTCGATGTCTCAGCGGCTGCGACAGGCAGCCTAAAAATTCGAGGGGCGCTCGAAGAGAATGGGCGCGGCAAAACTACCGGCTGCAAATCGCAGGCCGAGAGCCGATATCTGGAATGACAGATTTATCCTGGCGGGGACGCAGCGCACTGCGATATGACCTGGGTCACAGGGCGGGGTGAGGCCTGGCAGTCCGGTGTGCTTGCTCGTCTTGATCCAGGGGGAGAGGCAAAATCCGCACCTTTGAGCGGTCGAACACCTGTTCGATTCTGCGACAGGCAATCCCACGAGCGGGCAGGAGGGGTAGTTAGAGAGGGCACAAATAGCTGCTAAAGCCCGTTTTGTCTTATATTTAGTACGGGGTCACCGGGGAATTCCGAGTGCACTCCAAATAGAGGGAAGCCATGGATATTCAGCGGCCAGAATCTGTACTCAAACAAAAGAAACTCCGCCGGCTGATTTACGGGGCGGTGGTGGTTGCGGCCGTGGTGGCTGTGTCGGTAGGGCTGGCGCAACTGAAGCCCGCCGCGCCGACGGTGGACAAGTCCACGGTGTGGGTAGACACAGTGAAGCGCGGGCCGATGGTGAGGCAGGTGCGGGGCCTGGGCACGCTGGTTCCGGAAGACATCCGATGGATTCCGGTACTGACGGATGCGCGCGTGGACGAACTGGTTCTCCGCCCCGGCGCGGTGGTGAAGCCGGATTCGATCATCCTCAAGCTGAGCAACCCGGACCTCGAGCAGGCCACTGAGGACGCGACGCTGCAACGCAAGGGCGCGGAAGCGGACCTGCTGAACACAAAGGCGAAACTTGAGAGCGATCTGCTCACGCAACGCGCGACCGCTGCCACGGTGTATTCCGATTACGAGCAGGCCAAGCTGGACCTGGAGAAAAAGGAGTTGCTCAACAAGGACGGGCTGGTGAGCGACATGGACCTGAAGGTCGCGCAGTTCAAAGCCCAGGAACTGGCGAAGCGGAACCAAATCGAAGTGGATCGCGTAGAGACACAGAAGAAGGCCGCGGAAGCGCAGATTGCGACCTCCATGGCGAAAGTGGACCAGTTGCGGGCGCTCGAAGCCCTGAAGCGGAAGCAGATGGATGCGCTGAATGTGCGCGCAGGAATTAACGGCATCCTGGAGCTGGAGCCGGTGGAGGTGGGCCAGCGGGTGACGGCGGGAACGAACGTAGCGCGCGTGGCGGACCCGACGCGGCTGAAGGCCCAGATTCGCATCGCGGAAACGCAGGCCAAGGACGTGCAGATCGGGCAGCTCGCGCAGGTGGATACACGAAACGGAGTGGTGGACGGGAAGGTTTCGCGCATAGACCCCTCCGTGGTGAACGGCACGGTGACCGTTGACGTGATTTTCAGCAGTCCGCTCCCGCCAGGCGCGCGCGCGGACCTGACCGTGGACGGCACGATCGAACTCGAACGCATGGCCGACGTTTTGTATGTGGGGCGGCCGGCGTTCGGCCAGGAACTGAGCACGGTGGGATTGTTCAAATTGACGGATAACGGACAGTATGCAACACGCGTCCAAGTGAAGCTGGGGCGCAGTTCGGTGAATACGATCGAAATTCAGGGGGGCTTGCAACCGGGCGATCAGGTGATCCTATCGGACATGTCCGCGTGGGACCGCTTCGACCGAATCCAGTTGCGGTGAGGGCTGACGTCCCATCCCGGCCCCGAAGCCTCGGGAATCGGGATCTGGGACCAGGAGAAAACGCATGGCGACAGACGGGACTCCGCTGATTCATCTCGACGGCGTGACCAAGGTTTTTTATACGGACGAGATCGAGACGCACGCGCTCTCCGGAATCCACCTGGAGATCCGTCCGGGGGAATACATCGCGATTGCGGGCCCATCGGGCTGCGGCAAATCCACGCTGCTCTCGATTCTCGGGCTGCTCGATTCTCCGAGCGGTGGAGAATACCGCCTGAAGTCGCAGCCGGTGGCGCAGCTATCGCTCTCAGAGCGCACGCGCATCCGGAACCGCGAGATCGGGTTCATCTTCCAGGCGTTCAATCTGATCGGCGACCTGAACGTTTATGAAAACGTGGAGCTGCCGCTGACGTACCGCGGCATGTCGTCGGCGGAGCGGCGCAAGCGCGTGCAGGAAGTGCTGGAGCGCGTGGGCATGGCGCACCGCATGAAGCATTATCCCTCGCAGCTTTCCGGAGGCCAGCAGCAGCGCGTAGCCGTGGCGCGTGCTCTGGTAGGCCAGCCGGCAATCCTGCTCGCAGACGAGCCTACCGGCAACCTGGATTCGAAAAACGGCGAGGCCGTGATGGAGCTGCTGAACCAGCTCCACCGTGAAGGCGCCACGATCTGCATGGTCACGCATGACTCGCGTTACGCGGGATGTTCCGAGCGCACGGTGCATCTCTTCGACGGCAGAATTGTGGAAGAAACGGCGGCCGCAGGGCATCAGGCGGTGCAGGCATGAGCGCGATGAGGCAGGAATTGCGTGCGGCCGGAAGGCTGCTGGCCGCCGCTCCCGCGGCTATGTTCGTGGCTATACTGACTGCGGGGTTTGCCCTAGCCTCGATTGCGCAGCACATGGGCCTGTATCGTATGAGCAGCGCCGCCTCGCGGCGGTGCGCTGTCGTACTGGCCTGCCCACGGGCGACTGCTGCGAAGACTGCGGCGGCAAGGGTGCACGCATCCAGCCCTGCAACCGTACAGAGTTCTCCGGCCACAGCCCCGCAGAATGGGGCCGGTGTTCCCTCGGAAAAGCAGACTGCCGGAAAGGACGGCAGGCGGGGCTTTTCAGTACCGCTGCCCGATTTCAGCGCGCCGGAACTGAGCCGGTTCATTTCACCGCTGTAGAACTGAAGCGATTCGCGCGGCCGAAACGTCCGCAAGCACGGGCGGCCCCGGGCGGGGTGTTTCCAGACGCGCCGAACATGCGGGAGGCGATATGTGGCAAGCGATGGGGCAGGATCTTCGCTACGCACTCCGCCGGCTCGCGAAGAATCCCGGCTTCACCTGCCTGGTGGTAATGATCCTCGCATTGGGCATCGGCGCCAACACAGCAATCTTCAGCATCGTCAACGCGGTCCTGTTGCGCCCGCTGCCCTACCCGGGCGCGGAGCGCATCGTTGTGCTGCACGAAACGTCGCGCGGAGGGTGGGGTTCCGTCTCCGTTCCCGACTATCAGGATTGGAAGGCGCAGAGCAATTCTTTCGAGAGCATGGCGGTGTACCGCGTAGGCGGTTTGAACCTGACCGGGAAATTCGCACCGCAGCGGGTCGAATCGGCAGAAGTCTCCGAAGGATTCTTTGAGGCGTTCGGAATGCAGCCAGTCGCCGGCCGCCTGTTTACGAAGCAGGAGTGGAAACCCGGCGGGCCGGACGTGGCGGTGATTGCGGAGGGCACGTGGCGCGGCGTGTTCGGCGGGGACCCGGGGCTCATCGGGAATTCCATTGAAATGAGCGGTGTGCTCTACACGGTGGTGGGCGTAGTTCCGGAGGCCACCGCATATCCGAGCACGACGCGAGTGTGGCTCCCCAATCAGTTGGATTCGCCGTTTGCGCGGAACCGCGATACGCACTTTCTCAGTTGCGTCGGCCGGTTGAAGGCTGGCGTCAACGTGGAGCAGGCGCGCGCGGAACTGGCCTCGATTGCCGGGCGGCTCGCGAAGCAGTATCCGGAAACGAACCGCGGGCGGGGCATTCGCGTCACTTCCATGCTGGAACAGAAGGTGGCGTACATCCGGCCGGCGCTGTTGGTACTGCTGGCAGCGGTGGGATTCGTGCTGCTCATTGCGTGTGCCAACGTGGCGAATTTGCTGCTGGCACGGGCCGTGGGGCGTCAACGGGAAATGGCAGTGCGAGCCGCGCTGGGAGCGGGCCGTCGACGGATCGTGCGCCAATTGCTGACGGAAAATGCGCTGCTGGCGTTCGCTGGGGCCGCGGCAGGATTGATGCTGGCAGAAGCGGCACTGAGCGCGCTGCCCGCTTTGATCCCTCCGGGCATGCTGCCGCGGACCGGCGCAATCACACTCGATGCCCGAGTGCTCGCGTTTACGTTGCTGGCCGGAACTCTCACGGCAATGCTGTTTGGCTTGGCGCCGGCAATCGCATCGGCTCGAGTGGATCCGCACGCGGGGATGCAACTTGGGGGCGGACGGGCGACGCAGTCGAAATGGCTGGCTCAGTTGCGCAGCGGGCTCATGGTGATGGAAGTGGCGCTGGCTACGCTGCTCCTGGTGGGCGGCGGGCTGCTGATCCGCACGCTGGGCGCACTGCTGCACGTGGATCCGGGATTCGATGCCACGCACGTGCAGACGGCAGAGGTTTATCTGCCCAAGATGACGCCTGCGGAGGTGCCGAAAAATCTGGACCGCGTGGACCGAATGACGGCGCGGCTCGCGGAGTTGCCCGGCGCAGAGGCGGCCAGCACCGCGGCGCTGCTGCCGCTCTCCGGATTCAACATCAATTCGGACGTGCAGATTGAAGGGCGCCCGGCCGAGGAATCCACGCAGCGGCCGATGGTCGAGATGAGGTTCATCGGCCCGCAGTTTTTCCACGTGTTCCAGATTCCGGTGCTGCAGGGACGAGAATTCGGAACGCAGGACAATGACCGGTCGCACCTAGTGACGGTGATCAACCGTCACATGGCCCGCCACTTTTGGAGCGACGGAAGCCCGATCGGCCGCCACATCGCCTTCACCGACGTAAACAACAATCCACAATGGATAGAGATCGTGGGCGTGTGCGGCGACGTGCACACCTTCGGCCTGGGCGATGACGTGCGCGACGAAGCATACATCCCATTCCGGCAGCAGCGCGCGGAGGACATCAGCTATCTCTCCGGCGAGATCCCCATCGAATTTGTGATTCGCACGAAGGGCGCGCCGGAAGCGCTGACCTCGGCGATTCCGGAAGTGGTACGGGGGGAGGATGCGTCCGTGCCTGTCTCGCGGATCGAGACCATGTCTGAGCTGCTCGAGGCTTCCCTCTCTAGGCAGCGCTTTGCAGCGCGCTTGCTCGGGGTCTTCGGCACTCTGGCTCTGCTGTTGGCGGGAGCGGGAATCTACGCGGTGACGGCGTATCTGGTGACCGAGCGCACGCACGAGATGGGAGTGCGCATGGCGCTGGGAGCGAAGCCCGGCGACGTGCTGCGCCTGGTGCTCAGCGGAGGCATGCGGCTGGCGCTCGCGGGAGTGTTCGTTGGACTGGGAGGATCGCTTGCGGCCGCGCGGCTGCTCGTGAACCAGCTATTCGGTGTGACGTCCGCGGATCCGGCAACATTTGCATGCGTCGCCGGACTGCTCACGGCAACGGCAGCTCTGGCCTGCGCGGTGCCAGCGAGCCGCGCAGCGCGTGTGGACCCGATGGTCGCGCTCCGCTACGAATGACTGCCGAACGCCGGGGTGGGAGGACGCTGATGGACACGTTTTGGAAAGACATTCGATTCGGGATCCGGACGCTGGCGGGCAAACCGGGATTCACGGCGGTGGCGGCGCTCTCCCTGGCGCTGGGAATCGGCGCGAATACTGCGCTTTTCAGCCTGGTGAACGCGCTGCTGTTGCGGCATTTGCCGGTGGCCCATCCGGAACAACTTGTGGCGTTAGGGCTGACTACGCGCGTGAACGGCGTATCGGAAGGCACACCGCAACTCAGACTGATCTCGGTTCCGCTATATCGCGCGCTACGCGAGAAAAACCAAAGTTTCGAGGGCCTGCTTGCTTCGGGAAGATCCGAACAATTGGATCTCCGCACCGAAGGGGCACCGACGAGCTCAGAAGCGGAGCATCCGCGGGCCCGGCTCGTATCCGGAAATTACTTCAGCGTCCTGGGAGTGCGAGCGTTGATCGGCCGGACCTTTACGGACGATGACGACAAACAGGGCGCGCCTCCCGCAATCGTGCTGGGATACCAGTATTGGCAGCGGCGATTCGGGTCTGACCCCGGAATTCTCGGCAAACGATTCAATATCAACGGTGGAGAGTTCAGCGTTATTGGGGTGGCGGTCCCGGAGTTCGACGGCGAGGTGGTGGGAGCGAGATACGATCTTTGGATTCCATTGATCCAGCAGCCGCTCGTGAATCCCGGCCGCAACTGGCTGAATGATCCGCGGACGAGCTTTCTGTTGTTGATGGGACGCCTCAAACCAGGAGTCACCCTTGAGCAGGCGCACGCGGAACTCGATCCACTGGCACACCAACTGATTCCTGCGCTTCCAGGATTGAAAATGGACAACGAAGAGCAGCAGGGGGTGGCCAAAAACCACCTGCTGGTTTCGGCAGGCGGAGTAGGGTTTTCTGCCCTTCGCGCCCGCTTCTCGCAGCCGTTGCTGCTGCTGTTCGGCATGGTCGCTGTGGTGCTGCTCATCTGCTGCGCGAACATCGCCAACCTGCTTCTGACGCGCGCTGCGGCGCGATCCCGGGAAATCGGCGTGCGGCTAGCCATGGGAGCGGGGCGAGGCCGGCTGCTGCGCCAGCTTTTGACGGATAGTCTTCTCCTTTCTCTTTTGGGCACGGCGTGCGGAGCGTTGCTGGCAGTTTGGGGGATACGGGTACTCCTCCAGATATCTTCCTATACTTCGAATCCAATTCCTCTTGACGTTCACCCCGACTGGCGCGTTCTGGGCTTTACGCTTGCGGTATCGGTGCTCACCGCAGTGCTCTTTGGACTTATGCCGGCATTACGAGCAATCCGCGTGGACGTACTGGCTGCGCTGAAGCCGTCACACGGTCGCACAGGCAGTGCTATGGGCTCACCGTCAAAGTTCCATGTGGGAAAGGGACTGGTGATCGCCCAGGTCGCGGTTTCGCTCCTGCTGCTGACGGGGGCGGGCCTGCTGGTCCGCAGTCTCCACAACTTGAACCAGCAGGACGTGGGGTTCGACCGTGATCATTTGCTGGTGATCGAGACGGATCCGGTGGCGAGCGGCTACCGCGAAGCGCAAATGAACACGCTGATGGCGCAGGCAACGGCAGCGCTCGCGGAATTGCCGGGCGTCCGGAGCGTGGTGAGTTCTTACAACGGCCTGTTCAGCGGCACGGAGAACGACACGATCCTCGGGGAAGGCGATCTGAAACGCACCAGCCGGGACGACCGCGAGGTTTTTTACGACATGGTAGGGCCTGATTATTTCCAGTCCATTGGAGCGCGCCTCGTCCGCGGCCGCGGGATCACACAGGAAGACACGGAGAGCTCACCGAAAGTGACGGTAATCAGCAGCACGGCAGCGAAATTTTTCTACCCCGGAGTGGACCCCATCGGCCATTTCCTGATGATGGGCGACCTGAATGCTCCCAAGCCGGTCGAGATCGTGGGGGTGGTAAGCGATATCAAGGAGCACGATCTCGCCGAAGATCCAGGGCGGCGCCTGTTCCTGCCGATCAGCCAACGGGCGGACACGATTTACTTCCTCCGGCTTCTGGTGCGCACGGCTGGTGATCCGCTCGCGATACGCAATTCCGCGCGGGCGCGCCTCGCCGAAAAATTTCCTAACCTCCGAATTCTGGACAATTCACCGGTGTCCGAGCTGATGCGCGACGACGTCAGGGAGCAACGCATACTGGCGGAACTCTCCCTCGTGTTCGGCGTTCTGGCGCTGGTGCTGGCGGTGACGGGGTTGTACGGCGTGATGTCGTACACAACCTCGCTGCGGACGAGCGAAATCGGGATCCGCATGGCGTTGGGCGCGAATCAAGGGAGCGTGCTGCGGATGGTGCTGGGTGAGTCTGTGGTCCTGCTGGCTGCTGGGATAGCAGGCGGTGCCGCGCTCGCCTACGTCACGCTACGCGTCCTTTCGAGCCGGCTTTTCGGGCTCACGGCCACAGACCCGGCAACGTTTGCAGTGGCGACAGTAGTGCTGGCAGCTTCCCTGGTGCTGGCAGGCTACCTGCCGGCGCGGCGGGCCTCGCGGCTCAATCCCATCATCGCCCTGCATGAGGAATGAGGAGGCCGAGATGGATGCGATCTGGCAGGACCTGAAATTTGCCGCAAGGATGTTGAGGAAGAACGCCGGTCTCACGCTCACCGCGATTGTGACGCTGGCGCTGGGAATCGGCGCCAATACGGCGATCTTCAGCGTACTGAGCGCGGTGCTACTCCGCCCGCTGCCCTACCCCGAGCCGCAGCAACTGGTGAAGGTCTGGGGACGCTTTACTGGCATCGGCCTGCCAAAGGACCAGATGTGGTTCTCCGCACCGGAGTACCGAGACCTGACCGAACTGAGCCGGAGCTTCTCGGAGATCGCATGTGCAGGAGCGAATTCGTTCAATATGGGTGTTCGTGGGACCCCGGAACAACTCGCCGGGGCCAATGCGACTCCCAGCTTGTTCCGTGCTCTGGGCGTGAACGCGCAACTGGGACGCACCTTCACGGATGAGGAGGCACAGCCAGGACATGACTCCGTTGTGCTGATCAGCGACGGGCTGTGGCAGCGGGCGTTCGGTGGCGATCCCAGCGTGGCCGGACGCACGATCCCGGTAAACGGCAAACCGATGACGGTGGTGGGAGTGTTGCCGACTGGGTTCACGTATCCCGGCCTTAGCGGGATCGATATGTGGGCCCCGATGGCGTTTACGACGGCAGACCTCGACCCTAGCAACCGCGGCAGCCACCAGTACGAAGTGGTGGCGAGGTTGAAGCCCGGTGTGACACCGGCACAGGCGAGCGCCGAGTTGGCCAACGTCGGGAAAACCATCATGGAACAGAACAAGAACTACAACTACGCGCAGTTTCACTACACGCTGCTGGCCAACCCCTTGTTGGACGAAGTGGTGGGCGACGAAATGAAGAGTTCGCTGTGGATCCTGATGGCCGCCGTGGGCTTTGTGCTTCTGATCGCCTGCGCCAACGTGGCCAGCCTGCTGCTGAGCCGGGCAGCGGCCCGTGACCAGGAAACGACGATCCGCATGACGCTGGGGGCGGGACATAGCCGGCTCATCCGGCAGCACCTGACGGAGAGCGTACTCTTGGCGCTCGTCGGAGGAGCGGCAGGGGTCGCGGTGGTGTGGGTGGCACTGCAGGCGCTGGTTGCGTTGAGCGCGGAAACGCTTCCTCGGCCGGTGACGACGGACGTGGATCTGCGCATGCTCCTCTTCACGCTGACAGTCGCGCTCGGCACCGGAATTCTTTTTGGTCTGGCGCCAGCGATGCGCGCGTTGCGCGGTGCGCGGTTTTCGAAGTTGAAAGAAGGCGGGCGCGGAGGTTCGCTCGGAGCGCGCAGCAACCGCGGCCTGCGGCTGCTCGTGGCGGGGGAAGCAGCGGTATGCCTCGTGCTGTTGGCTGGCGGCGGACTGCTTCTGCGGAGCTTCTTGCGAGTGCTCGAAGTGGATCCAGGCTTCCGTCCCGCGGGCGTGCTGACCATGCAGCTCACACTTCCCCAGGAAAAGTACAGCAAACCGGAGCAGCGGATCGCATTTTTCCGCGAAGCCCTGGGACGCATCCGCACTCTGCCCGCGGTGCAGTCAGCGGGAGCCATCAGCGCGCTTCCGCTCACCGATAATCCCAACTCCGGCACGCTGACCGTCGATAGTCAGGCAGTTCCCTTGGATCAGAGAGCGCCCGAGACGGACTATCGCGGAGTCACGCCCGGATATCTGGAGGCGATGGGAATCACATTGGTAGAAGGACGTCTGTTTGACGAACACGACACGGAATCCGGAGCACCGGTGGCGATCATCGACGAAAGTATGGCGCGGCTCTACTGGCCGCACGAAAGTGCGCTGGGGAAACGGGCCAAGGTCGGCCTCGCGGGCGGAAATGCGCTGTGGATGACAATTGTCGGAGTGGTGAAGCACGTGCATTACGCCAGCCTTGAGATGAAGTCGCGCGTGGAGCTCTACTGGCCGTCGGCGCAGCTGCCGTTCAGCCAATCGCAGATGGATGTGGTGGTGAAAACGTCGGGCGATCCGCGAAGCCTGGCCCCCCAAATCGAACGTGCGGTCCATGCCATCGATCCCGACCAGCCGCTGTTCCATGTGCGGACGATGGAGGAGTGGATGGCGGATTCAGTGGCGCGGCGGCGGCTGGCGCTCGAGCTGCTGGCGATTTTCGCTGGGCTCGCCCTGGTCCTGGCAGCGGTGGGGATTTACGGCACGACCTCATTTTCTGTGGCGCAGCAGACGCGCGATATCGGGGTGCGGCGGGCGCTGGGAGCACAGACGAGCAGCGTGCTGCGAATGGTGCTGGCGCAGGGAATCCGCGTCGTGGGCCTGGGTATTGTCCTGGGGCTGCTCGGTGCGCTGGCCCTGACGCAACTTATGAAGCAGTCGCTCTTCCAGGTAAGCGCGGCGGATCCGGCGACCTATTTGGCTGTAATCGGAATTCTGGCCGCGGTGGCTGTACTGGCCGCCGCGTTGCCAGCGTGGCGAGCATCGAAGGTGGACCCGCTGGTAGCGCTGCGGTACGAGTGATGAGAAGCGAGTGAGTGGTGATCGGTGACTATCGAAACCAACAGCCGAAAGGCGACGCTGGGGCGCTGAACCCTGAAATCACCGGTCGCTCATCTCTCTGAGGGAGACGGGGAGAAACTGGGCATGACGACTCTAATCCAAGATATTCGGTTCGCGCTCCGGATAATGGCGAAGAGCCCATGGTTCACGCTGGTCGCGCTGCTGTCGCTGGCGCTGGGAATTGGTGCGAGCACGATGGCGTTCGGTTGGGTCGATGCTGTGCTGCTGCACCCGCTGGAAGGAGTGGAGCGGGACGGCGAAATCGTGTCGATCGAAAACGTCACGCCTTCCGGCACGACGATCGACTCCTCCTATCTGGACTATCGCGACTACGAACAAATGGCGACTTCGTTCTCGGGGATGCTGCTCTTCAAGGAGCGCGCCGTGGCGCTGGGCGACGACCGTCATGCAGACCGGGCTTGGATCTTCATGGTCAGCGGGAACTATTTCGACGTGTTGGGTGTTCGGCCTCTGGTGGGCCGATTTTTCACCAAAGACGAGCAGGATGCCACGCCCGGCGCGCACCCGGTCGCGGTATTGAGCGCGGCGCTATGGAAGTCGCGCTATGGAGCCGATCGCAGCGCGATCGGCAAGACGCTGAAAATGAATCGCCAGACGCTCACGATCATCGGCGTGGCGCCGGAGAATTTTCCGGGCACAGTCGTGGGCCTTGCCTTCGAGGCCTACGTACCTCTCTCGATGCTCCCGCAACTAACCGGCGGGAACAATTGGCTGGAGGACCGGAACAACCGGCCGTTCCACATCCTGGCGCGTCTGAAGCCCGGTGTGCCGGTGGCGACGGCCCGCGCCGAAGTTCAGAGCATTGCGATCAGTCTAGCGGAAGCCCATCCGGACGATGACAGAGGACTGGGCGCGACGGCGGTGCCCGTCCGAGAGGCGCGCTACGGAGTGCAAACGCTGTTTGCGCGCATCGCGCCGGTGCTGCTTGGCGCGGGTGTGGTGATCCTGCTGATCGTCTGCGCGAATCTCGCCAATCTCTTGCTGGCGCGCGCCACCTCGCGCGAGAAGGAACTTGCCGTCCGGCTCGCGATGGGCGCTGGCCGAGCCAGGCTATTTCGCCAGGTGCTCACGGAAAGCTTGCTGCTGGCTCTAGCCGGCGGTGCGTTAGGGCTGTTGTGCACCGGTCTCCTAGGAGATCCGCTGCGTGCGCTGCTGCCGGTGACTGGGCTGCCCATCACCAGCCTGATGCGCGTGGATCCTCCCGTGTGCCTATTCTGCTTCGCCTTGTGCATGGGCGCGGGAGTGCTCTTCGGAATGGCTCCCGCGCTTCACGCCCTGCGGAGTGACGTGCGGGAATCTCTCATCGAGAGCGGCCGCGGAGCGACGGAGGGGAGACGCGCGCGGCGCGTCAGGGGAATCTTGGTTGTCTCCGAGGTGGCGCTAGCCGCAGTGGCATTGGTAGGCACGGGGCTTTTCGCGCGCAGTTTCGAGAACGCGAGGCGGGTGGACCCGGGATTCGATCCGCACAATGTGCTTTTGCTGGGCCTAAAACTTTCTTATTCGCAGCCGGAAATTCCGCAGGCGCAATCGTATTTCGACCGGGTGCGGATGGAACTGGCAAGGCTGCCCGGCGTCCAGTCAGTGAGCCTGGCGGAAAACGTGCTGCTGGGGTTCGACCAGGGCTCCTGGGAAAACGTGGATGTCGAAGGCTACGTGCCGCAGCCGAACGAGAATTTAAAAATCTACCGGAACATTGTCTCGCCCGGCTTTTTCGAAACCCTGCGAATTCCTATGGTCGAAGGCCGGGATTTTACCGACGCGGACGACTCCACACAGCATCCCGTGGCCGTGGTGAACGAGGCGTTCGCGCAGCATTTTCTTCCGGGACAGGATCCGCTGGGTCACTATTTCACGATCTGGGGCGACCGGGGAACGCAAATCATCGGCGTGGTGAAGAACAGCGACTACCACAAAGTGGGACAGGCGCCAGAGCCTTACTTCTTCGTGGATTTGAAGCAATTTTATTACTCGGATTCGGACGTAGCCGTGCAGATTCGGACCGCTGGACCACCTGAGGCGCTGCTGCCCGGGGTTCGCGCGAAGCTGCAAGCGATCGATCCACGCGTAGGGCTGTTCGGTGGCATTCCACTGACGGATTTCACCGCGGCCGGCACATATGTATTGAAATCCGCGGCGCTCGTTCTCGGTGTTCTCGGCGCCCTCGCCCTGACGCTCGCGGCGCTGGGGCTCTACGGCGTGCTCGCATATTCAATCGCCCAGCGGACCCACGAGATTGGGGTGCGCGTAACGCTGGGAGCGCAGCAGGCGGACATCTTGCGGCTGGTGGTGTGGGAGGGCATGGCGCTGGCTGCGGCGGGACTGTTGCTAGGCACGGCAAGTGGATTCGGAGCATCACGGCTGGTAGCAAGTTCGCTGTTCGGTGTGGGCGCGGGCGATCCCGCAACGATTGCCGGAATGGTGCTGCTGCTGTCGGCCGTGACGCTGGCCGCTTGCTGGTTGCCGGCCCGGCGGGCTGCGCAGATGGACCCATTGGTTGCGTTGCGGCACGAATAGAGGAGAACACGGTGGACGCGTTACTGCAGGATCTGCGATTTGCGTTCCGCACGCTCCTGAAGAATGGCGGATTCACATTGCTGGCGGTGTTGACGCTGGCTTTGGGCATCGGCGCGGCCACGGCAATCTTCAGCGTGATCTACGGTGTGTTGCTGCGTCCGTTGCCGTACACCGAGCCTGACCGGCTCATGGCGGTTTTCGAGGTGAACAACAAGGGCGGCTGGTCGCGCCTCGCGGACCCCAATTTCGACGATTTTCGCGATCAGAACCGCAGCTTCCAGTCCATTGCGAAATACACCGAGTACGAGGCCTCGATATCCGGAGCTGCCGAGCCGACACGTTCGACGATTGCACGCGTAACGCCGGGATTTCTCCGGGTGTTCGGCGTTCAACCGTTTGTGGGCAGAGATTTCACCGCCAGCGACAACCGGAAAGGGGCTACTCCCGTCGCCTTGGTCAGCTATGGTTACTGGAAACAGTTCCTCGGCTCCTCGTCAGACCTTTCTGGAATGCACTTGAAAATCGACAACGCAGACTACTCCGCGATCGGCGTGCTCCCGGCCGATTTTCAGTTCCCCGTGGATGCGGCCCTATGGTTGCCGGCCGACCTGGATGGAGAAAGCACGAGCAGGACCGCGCATAACTATTCCGCGCTCGGCCGCCTTCGTGACGACGTGAGTCTGGAGCAGGCAAACACCGACATTGGGGCGATTGCCCGCCGCATTCACGCGACCTCCAATGAGCCGACCGACTATCTGCTCAAAGACGCCGTGGTCGTGCCACTCCGCGATTCGATTACCAGGGGAGTGCGCTCGCCGCTCTTCATACTGCTGGGCGCTGTGGGAATTCTGCTTCTGGTTGCTTGCGCCAACGTGGCCAACCTGTTGCTTGCGCAGGCCTCGGCGAGAGAACGCGAACTGGCCATTCGCAACGCACTTGGCGCGGCTCGCGGGCGCTTGATCCGTCAATTTCTCACCGAATCGTTTCTGCTGGCTCTGGCCGGCGGCGGTCTGGGAGTGCTGGGTGGGTTTGCCGGAACGGCCGGGTTGCTTTGGCTGGCGCCGGAGAATCTGCCGCGCCAGGACAGCGTCGCCATCAATCTTCCCGTGCTCCTGTTCGCGCTTCTGCTTTCCGCCGCGGTCGCCGCGGGACTCGGGGCTTTCACCGCGGCGCGAGCTACTGCTGGCGACCCGCGCAAGGGCTTGCTGGAGGGCGGGCACGGCCAGGCAGGCTCGCAGAGCGGCCAGCGCATTGGCCGGACAATTGTGGCGGCGCAGTTTGCTATCACGCTGGTCCTTGTGGTCGGGGCCGGATTGCTCGGGCGCAGCCTGATGAAGGTGCTGGAAGTGAATCCCGGGTTCCGCGTGAACAAGGTTATCAGCATGGACGTGTCGCTTCCGTGGGTGGAAGACCCGAGAGTAAAAGCAGGCCAGGGAATCTTCTTCGCCCGCCTGCTCGACCGCCTCCAGCAGGTTCCAGGCGTCCAAGGGATTGGCGCAGCCAGCAACCTTCCGCTGGTCGAGGGCGGACTTCCCGACGGGATGTTCGTGCTGATGACACCAGACGAGGTTCCGAAGAAGATGGAAGACCTCGCGCCCTTCTTCCTTCAAAAAGAACGCCAGGGGATCGCGGATTTCTGCGTCGCCTCGAGCGGATATTTCAAGGTGCTTGGAATTCCCTTGGTCCGCGGGCGCCTGTTCGATGAGCGCGATGGCCCGGATTCACCCCACGTGGCCGTGATCAGCGAATCGCTTGCGCGCGCTCGCTGGCCCGGGCTCGACCCCATCGGCCACACCATCGAATTCGGAAAGATGGACGGCGATCCGCGCCTGCTTACCATTGTCGGCATCGTCGGCGACATACACGAATATGGACTCGATGTTCCGGCGCGTCCAACCGTCTACGTGGATTTGTTCCAGAGGCCGCGCCCCGAGATGACCGTGACGATTCTGAGCGACGCCAACACGCAGTTGGTCACCACGGCGGCGCGCAGTATCCTGCAGGAGCTTGACCCCGAGGTCCCGGCCAAGTTCCAATCCTTTTCCCAGATTTATTCCGCCTCGCTGGGCTCGCGCAGATTCAACCTGATTCTCATCGGCTTCTTCGCGATTACCGCGCTGCTGCTGGCCACGGCAGGCGTTTTCGGGGTAATGGCTTACTCGGTGAGTCGGCGGACGCGTGAGATCGGCATGCGCGTGGCTTTGGGTGCCCGCTCCGCGGACGTTTTGAAGATGATCTTGGGCCAGGGATTGCGCACGATCCTGGTTGGGGTGGTCATCGGGATTGTCGGCTCGCTTGCGCTTTCCCGCACGATGGAGTCGCTGCTGTTCGGCGTCACGGCGGACGATCCTCTGACAATCTTGGGGGTCATCTCGCTGCTGGTGGGATCCGCGCTCCTGGCCTGTTACATCCCGGCCCGGCGCGCCTCGCGCGTGGACCCTTTGGTGGCGCTGAGATACGAATAGGCCGGCGGGAGACGACTATGGACGCACTATGGACGGATGTTCGATTCGCCACGCGCATGCTGCGCCGCGCGCCGGGTTTTGCCATCCTCGCAACGATGACGCTGGCGCTTGGAATCGGGGCGAATACGGCCGTTTTTTCGCTGATCAATAGCGTGATGCTCCGGCTGCCCTTTGCGCACCCGGAGGAATTGGCGCTGGTGGAGAACACCTATCCCGGGTCGGGCCTAACCCCCAGTTCGTTTCCCGATTTCATCGAGTGGCGGAGGCAATCGCACGGGTTCCAGTCGCTGGGGGCAACCTTTCCGAGCAATTTCACACTTTTGGGCCGCAGCGAGCCGCGCCGCATCCCGGGCGCATACATTTCGGAAGGATATTTCAGAATGCTGGGAATCGCGCCGGTGGCCGGACGCGTAACCAATGAGGAAGAACATCGCCCGGATGGCCGGCCCGCGTGCCTAATCAGCCGCGAATTCTGGAACAGCGAATTCGGCGGGAGCGCGGATACACTCGGAAAGACACTGGCACTGAATGGAAAGGAATACACGATCGTCGGCGTGGTGCCCAGTGCGTCCCCGAATCTCTATTCACGGCGTGACGTATGGCTTCCCCTGGAGCCGGCGCCTCCCTACGACAAACACGGCACGAATTACCTGCGCGTGATCGGAAGACTGGGGGCTGGAGTGACGCCGGAGATGGCGCGCGCCGAGCTGTCCACCATCCAGGAGAGAATCAACGCTCAGTTTCCGGGCAACAAACATGGAATTCACACGGGGCTCATCACGCAGGAGCTATTCGGCAACATCAAGCCGATGATGCTGACGCTCTTCGCTGCGGTGGCATTCGTGCTTCTCATCGGGTGCGTGAATCTGGCCAATATGTTGCTGGCAAGGGGCACGGCACGCGCCCGCGATTTCTCCATACGGCGCTCGCTGGGCGCGACGCGGGGGATGCTGGTGCGGCAGGCTCTGGCAGAAAGCCTGCTGATTTCGCTGATTGGCGGGGCAGCCGGGATTTTGCTTGCTGTTGCGGCAGCGAATGCAATCCTGCCTTATCTCCCGTCCAACCTGCGTCCCGGTCAGCTTGGCGTCGACGAGCGAGTTCTGCTGTTCACTCTGGTGACTTCCGTTGCGGCGGGGATGGCATTCGGCATCGTGCCTGCGTTGCGTGCATCGCGAGAGGATCCCAAAACGTCCCTGCAGACCAGTTCGCAACAAGCCGGTGAGGGCCCGGGGCAAGGCCGACTGCGCGCCGCGCTGGTAGGCGCGGAGATGGCTCTGGCCACGGTACTGGTATCCGGAGCATCGCTCACGATCATCAGCCTCTATCGTGTGCTGCAGGTGAATCCGGGATTCAATCGCCAGGGATTGGTGACCATGCAAGTTTCGCTCTCTTCGCTTCGCTATCCGGATTCGGGGTCACAGATCCGGTTTTTCCAGACACTGCTTGAGCGGGTGCGCACGATTCCGGGAGTGCAGTCGGCGGGCGCCACGGCGTACGTTCCATTTGGCCCCGGAGGGCAGACCGGTGACTTCGATTACGAGGCACCCGGCCACCAGCCATTCCCCCAAGGTCAGGCTCCCGTACTGGAAGAGCATTTCGCGCTGCCCCGCTACTTCGAGACCATGCAAATTTCGCTCCTGCGCGGCCGGACGTTTACCGATCGCGACCGCGAGGGAGCGCCCCAAGTCGCCGTAATCAACGAGAGCCTGGCGCGCAAGTTATGGCCTGGGCTCGATCCCATTGGGCGGCGCGTGCAGGTACTCGGCGACTGGGAAGAAGTGATTGGCGTAGTGGGCGACGTGAGGAGCGGCAATCTGACGCTTCCGGCACAGCTCCAAGCCTATCTGTGCGCGTTGCAATATACGCCGGACGACATGGCCTTCGTAATCCGCACGGCGGGCGAGCCCTCCGCAGTGGTTGGGGCCGCGAAACAGGCAGTCTTCCAGCTCGATCCGCAGCAGCCGGTGTCCCACGTGACGTTAATGGACGCGATGATTGATGATTCCTTGACGGGTGTTCGGGCGCCAACCGTGCTCTTCGGAGTCTTCGGGTCGCTCGCCTTGCTGCTGGCCGGCATTGGCGTATACGGAGTGACGGCGTATTCCGTAAGCCGGCGTATCCGTGAATTCGGCATACGGATGGCGCTGGGCGCGCGGCAGGCGGACATTCTGCGTCTAGTGGTCCAGTGGGACCTCCGGGTCGCAGCGACGGGAATGGCGGCCGGCGCCCTGGCCTCGCTGCCGCTGGGAAAATATCTGGGGCACATGCTCTTTAACGTTTCCCGTGGCGATCCTATGGCCTCGTTCACGGCGATCGCGGTGCTGGGCAGTATCTCGGCCCTGGCGACGTATTTGCCTGCCCGGCGCGCCGCGCGCGTGGACCCTCTGGTGGCTCTGAGATACGAATGAAGAAGTGGTCGCTGACCGCTCGATGGTTTGGAACGGAGGCTGAACATGGATGCAGTGCTGCAGGACGTTCGTTACGCGCTTAGGCTGCTGCGCAAATCGCCGGGATTCACGCTGGTGGCGGTGCTGACGCTGGCGTTGGGCATTGGTGCCAACACCACTATATTCACCGTAGTGAATGCGGTCCTGCTCCGCCCGCTTCCCGTGCAGGACCCGGAACGCCTGGTGGCCGTGCTCGGGACCGACGCGCGCAACAGCACCGCCCAGTTGCAGTTCCTGCCTATGTCCTACCTCAACTATCAGGATCTGCGCGACAAGAACGACACGCTCTCGGGCATGGCTGCATTCACGGGCGCCGGCGTCAGCCTTTCCGGCGTGGGCAATCCGGAGCAGCTCAATGGCACACTGGCCAGCGGCAATTACTTTGACGTGCTGGGAGTTCACGCCCTCATTGGCCAGACTTTCGACGCGGAGATGGCAAAGAAGCAAGGCGGGTATCCTGTGGTGGTGATGGGGTACGGGCTGTGGCAGCGGCGCTTCGGCGGCGATCGCGGAATCATCGGAAAAACCATTACGCTCAATCAGCAGCCATTCAGCGTGATCGGAGTAACACCCAAAAACTTCTCGGGCACGTTTCTCGGGCCGGCTCCGGATGTATGGATTCCGGATGCCATGCACGATCAGGTGCTGACAGGCCTCCTCAAGGACTGGTTCCTCCAGCGGCGGCCGCTGATCATGTTCGCGTTCGGCCGCCTGAAGCCGGGTGTCACCCGGGAACAGGCGGAAGCCAACTTGCAGACCGTAGCGACGCAACTGGCAAAGGAATTTCCCAACGATAACGAAGGCCGGAATGTGCGCCTGCTGCCGCTGGCACAGACCAACGTCGGCCCGAACGGGCGGCAAGTGTTTGTGACGGCGGGCGTGATGCTCATGGCGGTTGTAGGACTGGTGCTGTTGATTGCGTGCGCCAACCTGGCGAATCTGCTGCTCGCTCGGGGAACGGGCCGGCGTCGCGAGCTGGCCGTGCGCATGTCCTTGGGGGCCTCGAAATCGCGGCTGTTGGCATTGATGTTCTCGGAGAGTTTTCTGCTGGCATCGATCGGTGGAGGCTCAGGGCTGGCCGTGGCCATGGGTTTCCGCAGAGCGCTGCTGGTTTTCCGCCCGCCGTTTCTCGGACCGGATGATATTGATCTGGGCATGGATTGGCGGGTGGTGTTGTTTACCGGGGGAGTGGCGCTTCTCACGGCATTTGCCTTCGGAATGCTGCCCGCGTGGCAGGCCATGCGGTTCAGCGTGAACGATACGCTGAAGGAAGGCGGCGGGCGCTCGGGTTCCGCGGGAGGGCGCCATGCACTGCGCAGCGCCCTGGTAGTCGTGGAAGTGGTGCTCTCGATGATCGCGCTGGTTGGCTCGGGGCTGTTTCTCTCCAGCCTGCGCAATGCGGAACAAATCGATCCGGGCTTCGAGACCAAGAACATGCTGGTAATGAATTTCGACCTGGGCGCGCAGAACTACAAGCCGGAGCAGGGCCAGGAATTCTACCGGAGGCTGATGGAGCGACTGCGCTCCATTCCGCAGGTGAAGGACGCTTCCGTCGCTTCCGCGGCGCCACTGGCTGGCGGATTCGCGAGAACGGTTTTTCCTGAGGGAGTGGACGCAAGCGACCGGCGGAACGGCATTCTGACCGCCGTCAATCAGGTGGACACGGAGTACTTCCAGACGACAGGTACGTCGCTTCTGCGTGGCCGGAGGTTTGCCGGAACGGACCAGGAGGGCGCGCCACTGGTTGCCGTCGTCAACCAGGCGTTTGCCGACAAATTCTTTCCGAACCAGGAACCCATCGGGAAGCGGTTTCGTTGCTGGGGCGAGACGTGGATCCTGGAGATCGTAGGAGTCGCGCGCACGGCAAAAATCAATACGCTGGGGGAAGATCCCACACCGGCCTTCTACCTCCCGATGAAACAACATTACTCTCCCAACGCTACCCTGCACGTGCGGACGAACGGCGATCCCATGGCGGCCATGCCCACCGTACGAAGCGCGGTGCAGGAGTTGGACCGCCAGCTACCGCTGGTCCAGGTTCAGACCATCTCGCAATTGCTCGACCAGGCGTTGTGGGCGGCCCGCTTTGGCGCCTCGCTGCTGCTGATATTCGGATTGATAGCGTTGACGCTTGCGGCGATTGGGATCTACGGGGTGATGTCGTACAGCGTACAGCAGCGGCGGCAGGAGATGGGCATCCGCATCGCGTTGGGCGCACAGAAGCGCGACGTGCTGCGGCTGGTGCTGGGTCAGGGGCTTTGGCTGGCTGGTGGCGGCGCCATCGCAGGGTTGGTCCTGGCGTTTGTCCTGGCGCGAGGGATTTCCGCATTGCTCTTCGGCGTCAAAGCATTGGACCCGGCGACGTTTACGAGCGTGCCGCTTTTGCTGATCGCTGTGGCCCTGGTGGCCTGCTATCTTCCTGCGCGGCGAGCCACAATGGTGGATCCCATTGTCGCGCTCCGGCACGAGTGATCCTGCAGGCAAGAGGCGAGGGGGGCGGAGACAATGGAGACTCTATTGCAAGACGTGCGATATGCGCTGCGAATGCTGCGCAAATCGCCGGGATTTACACTGGTCGCGGTGCTCACGCTGGCCCTGGGAATCGGAGCAAACACGGCGATTTTCACCGTGATCAACGCCGTCCTCTTCAGTCCCCTGCCTGTGAAGGATATCGGGCGCTTGTATGAAATGGACACGACGGATTCCAAGAGCGCCTCCGCGAACACAAACTTCACGCGGCTGCCTACCGCGTTCCCGAACTATGAAGATTTCCGGGATCAGAATCAGGTTTTCTCCGGCTTGGCGGCGTTTACCTTCCTCAGCTTTGATTGCGTGCGACGTGGGGAGACGGTTCAGTTACCGGGGCAATTGGTGACCGCGAACTACTTCGACGTGCTGGGTGTACCGCCCGCGCTTGGGCGGACCTTCTTGCCCGACGAAGACCGCAAGCCGGGCGGCAATGCCTTGGCGGTACTTAGTTACAGCCTGTGGAAGCGGGATTTCGGTTCCGACCCCTCGGTGGTCGGACAGCACATCACCTTGAATTCGCAAGACTTCGCCATCATCGGTGTAGCCGCGCGCAACTTCAAGGGCACCTTCAGCATGGGAGATCCGAACGTCATCTGGGTGCCGGTGAGCATGCACGACGAAGTGCTCAGCGGCACGTCCCGCACGTTTTTCCTGCATCGCCGGGGACTGCTGAACTTCGTTGTTGGACGGCTGAAACCGGGGGTGACCGCGGAGGAGGCGGAAGCGGCGATGAAGACGATTGCCGCTCGTCTGGAACACGATTATCCCAACTACAACGCCGGACGCAGCGTGACCCTGTCAAGCCTTTCAGACGCAGCTGTCGGTATCAATCAGCGTGGTCAATTCATACTGGCGGGCAGTGTTCTTATGACGGTAGTGGGGCTGGTGCTCCTCATCGCTTGCGTCAATCTGGCCAACCTGCTCCTGGCGCGTGCCGCGCGACGCGCGAAAGAGATGGGAGTACGTGTGGCTCTGGGTGCCGCCCGCAGCCGGCTGCTGCGGCAATTGCTTACCGAGAGCGTCCTGCTCGGGGTCATTGGTGGAGCGGCGGGCTTGCTGATCGCTGCCTGGGGACGGACGATTCTGTGGTCCTTCCGTCCGGCTTTTCTTCCGGAGGACGCCATCAGCCTGAATCTGGATGGGCGGGTGTTCGCCTTCACCCTCGGTTTGGCGATCGTGACCGCCGTTCTATTCGGGCTGGTGCCGGCCCTGGCTGCGTCCGCTCCGGACTTGCATTCGGCGTTGAAGGTGGGCGGCCGGGGCAATACCGGCGGTCGGGGAGGATCCTCGGTTCGTGCGGCGCTGGTCGTTGGAGAGATGGCTCTCTCGCTCATCGCGCTGTTGAGCGCGGGACTTTTTATCCGCAGCATGCAGAATGCGCAGAAAATCGATCCTGGTTTCGAATCGCAGCGCCTGGCCACGATGTCCTTCAATCTGGGAGCTGCCCGCTATACGCCGGCGCAGGGCCAGCAGTATTACCTTGACGCAGTGGAGGCTGCCCGCGCGGTGCCTGGCATCGAGGCGGCGGCCGTGGCTCTCAACCCGCCCCTG
>DASPSB010000257.1:0-2971 GCA_035624135.1 Candidatus Acidiferrales bacterium
GCAGGGCGGACTGCCGACGTCGGTGGTGGCGCCCTCGCTGCTGTTTGAAGACGTGGATGTGCGCGGAGCCCGGGGCGAGCCGCGGCGCGCGCCTCTATTGGCTCCGCCGCCGTTGAACTGAAGCCGTAGCAGGGCAGCAAGGACTGCGGCTCCGCTCCGCAAACGCCACGTTCGCGATACCTCGTAAATCAGCTCGATCATTTCCTGTCCGCCATCCTGCCCCGCTGCGGATATTTGCTGTACCATTCGAGCGCATCGTGCCGGAGGACGAGACGGATTGAGCGCCGTTCGAGCCGCTGTGAGCGAACAGGAGGATATCCGGGAAAAGCTACTGGCTGCCGGCGCATCGGTGGTTTCCGCGCTGGTGCTGGTAGGCCTGAAGGCATTTCTTTCCTACGCGACCGGCAGCCTGGGCGTTCTTTCCGAAGCGCTGCATTCGTCGCTCGATCTGATTGCCGCAGTGATCACGTATTTGTCGGTGCGAGCGTCCAGCTTTCCGCCGGATGAGGGCCATCCTTACGGGCACGAAAAAATCGAGAGCTTTTCGGCATTTGTGGAGACGTTGCTGCTGCTGGCTACGGCGCTGTTCATCGTCTATGAGGCAGCCGAACGGCTCTTTTTTGAGGGCGTAAGCATACGGCCGAGCGTGCCTGCCGTGCTCATCCTGTGCGGGTGCCTGGCGGTGGACCTGGCGCGGGCGCGTACGCTGACGCAAGTGGCCCGGAAGTATTCGAGCGAAGCGCTGGAGGCGGACGCGCTCCACTTTTCGACTGACGTGTGGAGCACGCTGGTGGTGATCGGCGGGTTACTGTTGGCGGGGGTGGGGGCGCGCATCGGGCAGCCCTGGCTGCGCTTTGCGGACCCGCTGGCGGGGCTTTTTGTGGCGGGTGTGGTGATCCGCATCGGCTCGCGGCTGGGCCAGAAGACACTCGAAACGCTGCTCGATGCGGCGCCGCGAGGCTTGCAGGGCCGGATCGAGCGGGCGATCGAGCGGATCGAGGGAGTTCTCTCCGTGGAGCGAGTGCGGGTGAGGCGCGCGGGAAGCCGTTATTTCGTGGACGCGACGATCAGCGTCTCGCGAACGGCCACTTTCGAACAGGTGCACGCGGTGAGCGACACCGTGGAGCGGCGCATCCGCGAGATGGTTCCCGCGGACGTGATGGTGCACATGGAGCCGCGCGCGGGGACACACGAAAACGTGTTCGACCGGGTGCGGGCCATCGCGCAGCGCCGCGGCCTGGCGATCCACGAGGTCGCGGCCAACCAACTGGACGGAAAACTGTACCTGGACCTGCACCTCGAGGTGGACGAGGGGCTGACGCTCGTGGAGGCACACCGTGCGGCCACGGAGCTCGAACGCGACCTGCTGTCCGAAATTCCGCGCGCGGGCGAGGTGAACATCCACATCGAGCCGCTGGGCGCGCACATCCCTCCCGCGGACACCATGAAAGACCTGGGGCGCACGGTGCAGGCCTACATCAACGACCTGCGCAGCGAATATCATGAGCTGGCGGAATGCTCTCACGTCCAGGTGCGGCGGGCGGAGAACCGGATCGTGGTCTCCTGCAAATGCACGCTGCAGGCGAGTCTGCCGATCACGGAGGTTCACGACGTGATTGGAGCGCTCGAAGACCGGGTACGAGAGCGGTTTCCGCAGATCGCGCGAGTTACGATACATCCGGAACCGCCCGGGGAGAACTAGCGCGGTGCGCGCCAGCCATGGGGAGCGGCGCAACGACACGTGGAGGAAAGAGGATGATGCCGATGAGAATGTGGCAGAGATGCGCGCTGGTTGCGGCGCTCGCCGCGGGCGCGGTGACGGCGTGGTTGCCCACGTTCGTGGCCGCGCGGCAACAGGCTCCGAGCCTATCACTGCCGGAGGAGCGCCACCTGCGAAACGTGCGGCAACTCACCTTTGGTGGCGAGAACGCCGAAGCGTACTTTTCCGCGGACGACAAACACCTGATCTTCCAGTGGCGTCCGGACACGAAATCCTGCGACCAGATGTTCACGATGGACATCGACGGCTCGAACCGGCGGCAAGTGTCGACGGGCGGCGGCCGCACGACGTGCGGCTACTTTTTCCCCGACGGCAAACACATTCTCTATTCCTCCACGCGGGGAGCAGGCCCGGAGTGCCCGCCGCCGCCGGACTGGAGCCACGGCTACGTGTGGAAGCTCTATCCCGAATACGAAATCTACAAGGCACGGCCGGACGGCAGCCACGTGGAGCAGCTCACGCACAACTACGGATACGACGCGGAGGCCACCGTGTCACGGGACGGCAAGCACATCGTGTTCACCTCGCTGCGGGAAGGTGATCTGGACATCTACACGATGGACGCAGATGGAAAGCACGTGCGGCGGCTGACCACGGAACTGGGCTACGACGGCGGACCTTACTACTCGTTCGATGGAAAGAAGATTGTGTATCGCGCCTATCATCCGGAAACGCCGGAGGAGATCGCGGACTACAAGGATCTGTTGCGCACCTACGAGCTTCACCCGCGGCGTTTTGAGATTTTCGTAATGAATGCGGACGGATCGGAGAAGCGCCAAGTGACGCATTATGGCGCGGCAAGCTTCTGCCCGTTTTTCCACCCCGACGGGAAGCGCATCATTTTTGCCTCGAACATGAAGGATCCGAAAGGCCGCAATTTCGATCTCTACCTGATCAACGAGGACGGCACAGGGCTCGATCAGGTGACGTACGACCCGCAGTTCGACGCGTTTCCCATGTTCAGCTCGGACGGAAAAATGCTGGTCTGGGCCGCCAACCGCAACGGAAAGGTGCGCGGCGAGACGAACATCTTCATCGCGGACTGGGTGGAGTGAATCGAAGCGAGCCGCGCTGCCAGCACTGCGCCGCCAGCGCGATCACTGCCGGGAAACAGACGAGAACGTAGCGCGGCTCGGGCGTCTCCACCTGAGTCAGAAAAATCGAACGGATCACCAGGAAGGCCAGGAGAAA
>DASPSB010000287.1:0-10144 GCA_035624135.1 Candidatus Acidiferrales bacterium
GCTCCGCGAGGATCCCAAAGAGCGGGCTGAGCACATCATGCTCGTGGACCTTGGCCGCAACGACCTCGGACGCGTCTCCGAGTACGGCAGCGTCCGCGTCGAAGACCTGATGTTCGTCGAGCGCTACTCCCACGTCATGCATCTCGTCTCTTCTCTCCGCAGCCGGCTGCGCCCGGACGTCGATTGTTTCGATGCTTTGATGTCCTGCTTTCCCGCCGGCACGCTCTCCGGCGCTCCCAAAGTCCGCGCCATGGAGATCATTGAACAGCTCGAACCCACCCGCCGCGGCATCTACGGCGGCGCGGTCCTCTATCTCGATTATTCCGGTAACATGGACTCTTGCATCGCGATCAGAACCTTGCTGGCCAAAGGCGGGAAGGCATACGTCCAGGCCGGCGCCGGCATCGTCGCCGATTCCGTCCCGGCGCGCGAACACCAGGAATGCGTCAATAAAGCCCGCGCGCTCATTTCTGCGCTGGAGCACGCCCACGGCTTGCGTGGTCGAGCCAACGGCTAGTTGCACTTTTGACTTTAGGGGGTCGGAGCTTCAGCTCCGACATGGGAGGAACATAGAATACGGGGGCTTTAGCCCCTGAAGCCGGTCAGTGATTAAACGGAAGCGATAAGATTGCCCCTGTCCCTCAAACCATGCTCCTCCTCATCGACAATTATGATTCTTTCACCTACAACCTGGCCCAGATCCTCGGCCAGATGGGCCAGCAACTCCTCGTCCGCCGCAACGACCAGATCACTCTCGACCAAATCGCCGCCCTCCGCCCCGAGCGCATCGTCATTTCTCCCGGCCCCTGCACTCCGCGCGAAGCCGGCATCAGCGTCGAATTGATTCGCCGTTTCGCCGGCAAGCTTCCCATTCTGGGCGTCTGCCTCGGCCATCAAGCCATCGGCGAGGCCTTTGGCGGCCGCGTCATCCGCGCACCCCGCCTCATGCACGGCAAGACCAGCGAGATCCGCCACGATGGCAAAACCATTTTTCATGGCCTTCCGCGCCCCTTCACCGCTACGCGCTACCATTCCTTGATGGTCGAGCGCCGCACCCTCCCGCGTTGCCTCGCCATTTCCGCCGAATCCGACGACGGCGTCATCATGGGCCTTCGCCACCGCCACTTTCCCGTTGAAGGCGTCCAGTTCCACCCCGAATCCGTCCTCACCGCGCCCGGCCCATCCCTCCTTCAGAACTTCCTCCGCCTGTAGCGCAGGGCGATGCCTTGCGGATTTCTCTTCGTCGCCCTCCCGCATTTCCTCTCAGCGGCCAGCGGTCCCCTCGGACATCTCGCCTCTCCCCGATCCCTGCCATACGGGTTAGAATGTTCCTAGCGGCACAGTCCATAGGAGCCTCCTTTCATGACCATCGAAATTCGCGACCCCGCTCTCGAAGCCAGACTCCGCAAGCAAATCGAATCCTCCGGCGCCGCTAGCGTCGAGGAGGTTCTTCTCCGCTTGCTCGAAACGCAGGAGGAACAGGACCGCTGGCTCGCGCTAAATCGCGAAGCAATTGAAGCCAAGATTCGCCGCGGCATCGAGCAACTCGACCGCGGTGAGGGCATTCCCGAAGACCAACTCCCCGCCTACCTCGCCAAGCTGAAAAGCCGCGTCGAATGACGCCGCGCTATGTCCTTGCGCCGGAAGCTGCGCAGGACATCTTCGACATTTGGCTCTACATCCGGGGGAATTCCAGTGCCGAAGCCGCGGCAAAGGTCGAATCAGCAATCTTTGAGACAATTGCCCTTCTGTCTGCCAATCCGCGAATCGGTCACTTTCGTGAGGACCTGACCTGCCAACGAATCCGTTTTTTCGCCGTCCATTCCTATCTCATTGGCTACCGGCCGGAGACAAGCCCGCTCCAAATCGTTTGTGTGCTCCACGGGCGGCGGGATTTAGAGAAGCTTCTCAAGGAACGCATCTAGACGGTTACTTTACGTGCGCCTCGGAAAGGCTGGAGATCCTCTTAGAAGTCATTCCCAGGCCGGACAAGTGCTAAATTCTGAGCCACCAGTACGGCCTCTGGGCGACACCCATGACTGGCTTGAGCGAATCGCAACGCCTTGCCCTAATCATCGAGACAGTTCGGTACTGTCGGCGCGTGAAGGAGATGGGGATGCCTGCGTCCTGTTACTCGAAGGCGCTCCGCGAGCCTGTGTATTTCCTTTGGAATTGCCGCAATGGAAGTTCGAAAGAAAAAATCGCGCGCTACCGCTCAAGAAATTCGGTCGGACTTAACTTTGGCGCCGGTCGCTTGGTGTTCGACCACGCAATCCCTTTCAATTACCTGGAATCAGAACTGTTTGGTCTGGGTGAGATCACTCCGGAGGCCGTGCGAGAAAAGCTTAGAGAGTACGCCGAGGTCTTCGTCCTAATCACGAAAGAGGAAGACGACCACATTAACGCATGCGGCTTGGGATCCAAGATGCCGGACAATTGGGATCGCATCGATTCTTTGGCTCGCCACCGAGCTGCCGGGATTGTAGTGGTGGAAAATGACTCCGCTTACTGAGCTAGTGGCCCTACCAGTCCAATCCCGCCAGCAATCCTCCATACGTCTCTATTCCCCTCCAAAAATTTCCCAGCCGGATGTTCTCATTCGTCGAATGCTGGCTGTTGTCGTAATTCGCGATCGGCACCCCGATCAACGGTAATTTTAAATTCTCGAAGATGTACATCGGCACGCTCCCGCCCAGTATCGGCAACGCCACCGGCTTCACTCCCGTTGCCCCGCCCACCGTGCGGAGCACCGCGATCGAGACCGGCAAATCCATCGGCGTCCGCGTCGCGGGATAGCCGCCTCCATAGACCAGCCGCGCCACGCGTGGATACTTCCCGCGCTCCTCGAGCGTGGGCTCGCGGTCGAACACGGTATATCCCTGTTTTTCGATGTGCGCCTTCAGCCGTGCAAACTGCTTCTCCGGCTCGATGTTCTTTACCAGCCGCAAATCGAACGACGCCACCGCCCGCTCCGGTATCACGTTTTGCGATTGCTCTCCCACGTACGCGCTCCGCAGCCCGCGCACGTTCAGCGTCGGCAGCGCCAGCAGTTCCACCAGCCGTTTTCCTCCTCCGTCCGGCTGCCCGATTCCTAACTCCTTCTCCAGCGCCGCCTCGTTCTGCGGCGCTTCCTCGATCGCCTTCCGCTCCTGCGGCCCGAACGGCGCCACGTCGTCATAAAACCCGTCAATCAGCACGTGCCCGTCCGCGTCCTTCATCGTGGCCAGCAGTTGCGCCAGCCGCATCGCCGGATTCGGCGCCCAGTTCCCGTAATGCCCGCTGTGCAGCGCCCGCGCCGGGCCATACACGGTCAGTTCCGCGTCCAGCACGCCGCGATTTCCAAACGTCACCTGCGGCCGCCCCGACTGGTCCGCCGGCCCGTCGCACACCAGCAGCAGATCGCCCGACATGAGCTCGCGGTGGGCATTCACTACCTCCCCCAGATGTTGCGACCCGGCCTCCTCTTCGCCCTCGAACAGCAGCTTTACGTTCACACTCAACGGAATGTGCTTTACGCGCAGCGCTTCGAGTGCCGTCAAAAGCCCCACGATCGCCGCTTTGTCATCCGAAGTCGACCGCGCATAGATCCGCCAATCATCCTCATAGCGCGCTGGCGCCTCCGGGAAGGGAATCTGTTTCGCGCCCGCTGCCAGCGCTCCCGTGAACAGCACCGGCTCGAACGGCTTGTTTCCGATCCACACCGCCGGGTCCACGGGCTGCCCGTCGTAATGCGCGTAAAAAATCACGGTGTGCGTTGCTCCCGGCGTCAGAATCTCTGCGAACATCACCGGCCCGCGCCCCGGAATCTCCAGCGTCTGCGGCTTCAGTCCGCGCGCCTTCATCATTTCCCTCAGCCGCTCTGCATTTCGCGTGATGTTTGGCGTGTCCGACGCGATGTTCGGAATCGACAGGAACTCCCTGAATTCCTCCATGATCGCGTGCTCGTGCGCCATCCGGTATTCCCGCACTGCCGCCGCTGCCTCCGCTGCGCTGGCCCGTCCCTCGGCCTCGTTTGACTTCTTCACCCCGTCCGCGTACAGTGCTGTGCTCAGAGACAGGATGAATCCTATGAAGGTCGCCGTCCGCATCGTCATCGCTCCCGCCCTCCTGTAGTCCGGCGGACTTCCGCCTCGTCGTTTTCCGGCCGCCCCGAGGGTGGCCATTCTACCGTCAACCGTTCCGTTGAACTGTACTTTCCCGATTCGCCCGCCTGAGGCGGGCGAGCCTGCTCGCCGCAGGCGAGAAAGCGATGGTTGCAAGCCATGAGCTCCCTGGCAATTGAAGTGAATGAACTCGTGAAAGTCTATCGCCCCAACACAGGCCGCGAAGTGCGCGCCGTGGACGGCCTCAGCTTCTCCGTCGCTCCCGGTGTGACTTTCGGACTGCTCGGCCCCAACGGCGCCGGCAAGACCACCACGCTCAAGGTCCTCAACACGCTCTTGCGGCCTACTTCCGGCCGCGCCGCGGTGATGGGCTTCGATGTGGTGGAGCGTCCGCTCGACGTCCGCCGCAGCATTTCCGTGGTGCTCCAGGAGTCGGCCGCCGAGCTGTTTCTCAGCGTGCGCGACAACCTGCTCACTTACGCCCGTTTTTTCGGCGTGCCTTCTGCCCAAGCGCGCCGTCGCACGGACGAAATCTTGGAGCGCTTCCAGATTGCTGCGGAAGCCGGCCGCAAGGTTCAGGACCTCAGCGGCGGCTCTCGTCGCCGCGTTCAGGTCGGCAAAATTTTTCTGGTCAGGACGCCCGTCGTCTTCCTCGACGAGTTCTCCACCGGCATGGACGCGCTCCTCAAGCGCCAGGTGATGGACTGGCTTCGCGAAGAAGCCCGCGGCGGCCGCACCATCATCCTCACCACGCACATCCTGAGCGAGGCGGAAGAGCTCTGCGACGACATCCTCATCGTCAACCGTGGCCGCCAGGTGGCCCGCGGCGATCTCCACGCCCTCAAGCTTCTCTCCGAAGGCGTGTACGAGATCGCTGTCACCTTCGCCGAAATGCCGCAGGGCATCGACGCCGCGGTTCAGGCGCTCGCCCCGCTGCGTTTCGTCAAGAGCCAGAACACCATCGAGGTCGCCTGCAAATCGAAGGACGGCAACGTCCTCGACGCCGTCGGTGCGCTCGCGCGGCTGGGCCGCGTGCTTCACGTCGAAGTCGGGGGCGCCAGCCTCGAAGACGTCTTCGTCGAGCTGCTGAATAAAGAGAAGGGGAGACTATAGCGCGGGGCGTTGATCCCCGCGGCTTTTTCGCTAAAGGAGAGATTGCGCCATGTCCGCCATCACCGCCGTGCTCTATCGCGATGCGCGTATCCGCGCCACCAATTTCACGTTCGTCATCTGGGACCTGTGCTATCCGATGATCAACCTGCTCGTCTTTGGTGTCGGCATCGATGCCGCGCTGGGCTTGAAGTTCGGTTCCGGAGGCCTCGACTACAATGCCTTTTTCCTCGCCGGCTGCCTGGGGCTGGGCAGCTTCGCCATTCCATCGAATACCGCTTGGTCCTTCTTCATGGACCGCGACAACGGAATATTCTATGAGATTCTCACCTATCCCATGACACGAGCCGAGTATCTGTTCGGCCGGATGCTTTTTACCGTCTCGCTGGCGCTTGCGCAGGCAGTGCTCACGCTCGCTGCCGCCCGCTATCTTCTCCACGTGCCGTTCAGCGGCGTTCACATCCTGCTGCTTGTCGTCATGCTGGCGCTCGGCCCGTCCGCCTGGTTTTACGTCTATGCGGCGCTGGCCCTGCGCATCCGCCGCAACGACGCGTTCAATGCCGTCACCTCGATCCTCTATTTCGTGCTTATTTTCGTCAGCTCCATGTTCTATCCCACTGAGCCGCTGCCGCGATGGTTTGCCGGCGCCGCGCTCGCCAATCCCATCACCTGGCAGGTGGACGTCCTGCGCTACGCCACGATCGGCCTCGGCGATCCGCGCCGCGTCGCCGTCGAAGCGGCAGGTTTCGTTGTCTTCGCTGTCGCCGCTTCGCTCGCCGCCGTCCGCGTCCTCAATCGCCAGGAGTAACCTGGGTAGCCACGGTCAGTGTTCTTCTGACCGTGGATCTTTCCTACTGCCCTCTGCTTGTGAGGGCAGCGCCGATTTTCGTCCCGAGCCCCATGTGTCGGGATTTGGGATTCGAGTTTCGTTTCTCTGTCAGTGCCCCGCGGCAGCCGGTGCCTGGAACGGCTCGTCGTAGCTCCCGCCGTAAATGCTCGGCACCTTCGCCCCCATCGGCCGCAGATACGTCGAGAGCTGCGCCCGATGATGGACCGAATGGTGGTTTGCAAACCCCAGATACAACACCACCGGATAATTGAACGCCCCAAAAAACGCCACCGGCTGCGCCAGCTTTTCCGCCGGCATCGCTTTGATCTTTGCAATCGCCGCCGGAATCTCGTGCTCGTAGTACTTCACGATTTCCGCGATGCTCCCGAACGTCTTGTCCGGCTGCGGCGTAAAGTCTCCGTTGACCACTCCATTCAGAAACCAGAAGTCCGACGACGCCAGGTGCGCCGCGAGCTCCGCTGCCGTGCGCGCGTGCTCGTCCGGCTTGTAGCCTTTCTTCGCCTCGGGCACCGCCGCTAGCACCTTCATCGTTATAGGAAACTCATTCTCGACTCCCGACAAATAAAGCGTCGCCGCGAATTTCGCCTGTTCTGGTGTCATGCTGTGATTCTCCTTTTCCGATTCAGCTCGGTGGCAATCGTTTATCTCTGCCTCGGCTGGGGCGCCGCGGGCACGGGGAGAGAACGGGAAACGGGATTCTAGCACGGGCCGCCAGCACGAGGAACCGCTTGGGTAGCCACGGTCGGCGCCTTCCCGACCGTGGGTTCTTCTGCCCGTCCTACGTCCCGCTGTTCACAAACGCGATCAGCTCTTCCAGTTTTTGCCTCGCCGCGCCGGAATCCATCGCCTCGGCCGCCTGTTCTGCTCCCTTGCGCAAGTTCGCGGCACGTCCGGCCGCCACCAGCGCTGCTGCCGCGTTGGCTACCACGATGTCGCGCCGCGCGCTTCGCTCCCCGGCCAGTACCGCGCGGATCATCTCCGCGTTTTCCGCCGCGTCGCCCCCGGCAATTTCTTCCAGCCGCGCCCGTTTGACTCCGAATTCTTCCGGCGTCAGCTTGTAATTGCGCACCGACGTGCCGCGTACCTCAGAGACCCACGTCTCCCCGGAAATCGAAATTTCATCCAGACCATCCGCGCCGTGCACCACGAAGGCGCGTTCCACGCCCAGCACCGCCAGCGCTCCCGCCACCAGTTCCGTGGCCCGCGCGGCGAACACGCCCGCGATTTGCGCCCGCGCTCCTGCGGGATTCGTCAGCGGCCCCAGCAAATTGAATGCGGTGTAGACCTTCAGTTCGCGCCGGGCCCTCATCGCGTGCCTCATCGCCGAGTGCGCCGCCTGCGCAAAGAAAAACCCGATCCCGATCCGCTCCACTGCTTCGCCCATGCATTCGAGCGGCACGTCCAGGCGCACCCCCAGCGCTTCCAGCACGTCCGCCGACCCCGCGCGCGAGCTGATCGACCGGTTGCCGTGCTTCGCCACGTGCGCGCCCGCCCCGGCCACCACAAACGCCGCGCACGTCGAGATATTGAAGGTGCCCTTCGCGTCGCCGCCCGTCCCGCATGTATCCACCAGTCCCGGCAGCACGTCCGCGCGTGGCGCCCGGAACACCGGAGCGGCATGCCGCCGCATCGCCGTCGCCAATCCCACCAGCTCCTCGATCGTTTCCCCTTTCTCCCGCAGCGCGCTCAGCAGTCCTTTGATTTCCTCATCCGTCGTGCGCCCGCACAGAATCTCCTCCATCGCGGCATCGGCTTCCGCGCGCGACAGATTTTTTCCGCTGCTGACAATTTTCAAGGCTTCGAGGATCACAGGGCCCCTGCGAAGCGATGACCGGCCTTGCTGCCGCCGCGCGTTTGCATGTAGACTGGCCCGCCGCGGCGGGCTGGCGCGTTTCGGCGCCGCCCAGATTTTAGCACCGGCGTAAGCTCCATGAAGATTCACGAATATCAGGCTAAAGCCATCCTCGCTCGCTACGGCGTGCCCACTCCGCACGGCGAAGTGGCGTTCACAAAAGACGAAGCACGTGCCGTCGCCGACCGCCTCCGCCGTCCCGTGATGGTCGTCAAAGCCCAAATCCACGCCGGCGGCCGCGGAAAAGGCGGCGGCGTCAAGCTCGCGCGTTCCGTGGATGAAGTTGCCGAGCTCGCCGGGCACATCCTCGGCATGAAGCTCGTCACTCACCAGACCGGCCCGGAAGGCCGTATCGTCAAACGCCTGCTCATCGAAGAAGGGCTCGACATCAAGCGCGAGCTTTACCTCAGCGTGCTGCTCGACCGCGCCGCGGCCATGCCTGTTTTCATGGCCAGCGCCGCGGGCGGCATGGAAATCGAAGAAGTCGCCAGGGAGCGCCCGGAAGCCATCCTTCGCGAGCACGTAAATCCCGCCATCGGCCTGCAAGGCTATCAGGCGCGCAAGCTCGCCTTCGGACTCGGCCTTGCCGCGGAAAGCGTGAAGGCCGCCGAACCGTTTTTCCAGGCCCTCTATCGCGCCTATATCGAAACGGACGCTTCACTGGTCGAAATCAATCCCTGCGTTGTCACCGGCGACGGCAAACTCGTGGCCCTCGACGCGAAGATGACCTTCGACGACAACGCGCTTTATCGTCACAAGGAAATCCGCGAGCTGCGCGATCTGGACGAAGAGGACCCGCTCGAAATCGACGCCTCTAAGTACGGCCTGAATTACATCAAGCTCGACGGCACCGTCGGCTGCATGGTCAACGGCGCGGGCTTGGCCATGAGCACCATGGACATCATCAAGCTCTCCGGCGGCGCGCCCGCAAACTTCCTCGACGTCGGCGGCGGCGCCAACGCCGAGCAAATCAAGAACGCCTTCAAGATCCTCATCAGCGATGCGAGCGTCCGCGCCGTGTTTATCAACATTTTCGGCGGCATCCTCCGCTGCGACGTTCTCGCCACCGGAGTTGTAGACGCCGCCCGCGAGCTCCAGCTCAAGATTCCGGTAGTCATCCGCATGGAAGGCACCAACGTCGAGCAGGGCAAGGACATCATCATGAAGTCCGGCCTCGGCTTTGCCGTTGCCGACGGAATGAAAGACGGCGCGGAAAAGGTCGTTAGGTTGGCACGGACATGATTCCCATGGCGGAGGTAGAGGAGGTGAAGGAAGTAAAGGAGGTAGAGGAGAAGACCGCGCGGAGCTCGCCCGTCCGTACTTACTCGGACCTGCTCGTCTACAAGCAGGCCTACCGTCTCGCCCTCGAGGTTTCTCGCTTCACGCGGAGCTTTCCTGCTCGCGAGCAGTTCGAACTGGCGCGGCAGTTGCGGGACTCTTCCCGATCAATTGCTGCCAACATTGTGGAAGGCTGGGCCAAACGGCACTCTCCTGCCGAGTTCAAGCGGCACTTGGTGATCGCCACCGGTGAGTGTGCCGAGACGCGTTTCTGGCTGGAGCTAGCGGCCGATGAAGGTTTGGGCGCACGAAAGGCCTTCGGCGAACTCCAGGCCGAATATTCGAAACTCGGAATGATGCTGCATCGCCTCTGGAAGGCATGGAGAAAGCTGTGAGCCGGCGAGTCCCCTCCTCGTCCTTTACTTCCGCTACTTCCTTTACCTCCTCTACTTCCATCGGCGGTGTCCGATGAGCGTTCTGGTCAACGAAAAATCGCGCGTCCTCGTTCAGGGCTTCACCGGCCGCGAAGGCAGCTTCCATGCCTCGCAGATGATCCAGTATGGCACGAACGTGGTCGGCGGCGTCACTCCCGGCAAAGGCGGAACGCTGCATCTCGACCGTCCCGTCTTCAATACCGTCGCCGAAGCCGTCAGAGTGACCGGCGCCGATGTGTCCCTGATTTTTGTTCCGCCGCCGTTCGCCGCCGACGCGATTCTCGAAGCCGCCGACGCGGGCCTTCCGCTTGTCGTCTGCATCACGGAAGGCATCCCGGCTGCGGATATGGTGCGTGCCTGGAACGTGATTCGCGCCGGCAAGACGCGCCTCATCGGCCCCAACTGTCCCGGCATCATCTCGCCCGGCAAATGCAAGATCGGCATCATGCCGGGCCGCATCCACATGCAGGGCAACGTCGGAGTGGTCAGCCGTAGCGGCACACTCACCTACGAAGCC
>DASPSB010000302.1:0-3576 GCA_035624135.1 Candidatus Acidiferrales bacterium
GGTGGCAATCCTGTTCATTTTGTTCGATGTGGAAGCGATTTTCTTCTACCCGTGGGCCTACGTGTACCGGAATCTGCCGCGGTTGTTCGGGTTCTACGAGATGTTGCTGTATATCGGAATCCTGCTGGTCGGCTACATCTATCTGCTGAAGAAGGGCGCGCTCGACTGGAACAAATAAGCCGGAGTCCCGGCCGCAGACGAGGATCGAGGTATCGAGTATGGCGGAAACCGTCGAGAGCCAGGTGTACCCGGTGGCAGCACGCCTGGCTGCCTGGGACTCGGGCGTTGTTTCCGGGACGGAGACATTTCGTGGAGAACTGACGGTCACGATCCCGCGCGAGCAGCTCGCTCGAGTGGCCGGCTTCCTGCGGCACGAGCCAGAGCTGGAATTCGATTTTCTAAGCGATCTGACGGCCACCGACCATTTCCCATTGGAGCCGCGGTTTGCCGTGGTGTACCACATGCTCTCCCTGGGTCACCGGCACACGCTGCGTCTGCGAACGTGGACGCCGGGGCTGAACCCGGCGGTGCCGAGCGTCACGACGATCTGGCCGACAGCAAACTGGCACGAACGCGAGGTGTTCGACCTGTTCGGAATCCGGTTTGAAGGCCATCCCGACCTGACGCGGATCCTGCTTCCGCTGGACTGGGAAGGCAATCCGCTGCGCAAGGACTATCCAACGGAAGGCCACCGCTGATGCCGACGACCGTCGAAACGGCTGCCGGCGCTGCTGAAGCGATGGTCCTGAACATGGGGCCGCAGCACCCTTCGACGCACGGGGTGCTGCGCGTAGCCCTGGAGCTGGACGGCGAAAACGTGGTGAGCGCGAAGCCCGACATCGGCTACTTGCACACGGGAATCGAGAAATCGTGCGAAGCGAAGACGTACGCGCAAGCCATCACGCTCACCGACCGGATGGATTATCTGTGCCCGCTTTCGAACAACCTGGCGTACTGCCTGGCAGTGGAGAAGCTGCTGGGACTGGAAGTGCCGAAGCGGGCGCAGTACGTGCGCGTGCTGCTAACGGAACTGACGCGCATCGCCTCGCACCTGGTGTGGCTGGGCACGCATGCCATCGATCTGGGCGCAATGTCCGTATTTCTCTACTGTTTTCGTGAGCGCGAGGAAATCCTAAAAATTTTCGAGATGGTGGCGGGCCAGCGGATGATGACCAGCTATTTCCGCATCGGAGGGCTGGCGCTGGAGCCGCCGATGGGATGGCTGGAGCGGGTTTCCGCGTTCGTGGAGACATTTCCCGGGCACCTGGCGGAATACGAGGCGTTGCTGACGGAAAACCGGATCTGGAGGATCCGCACGGTGGGAGTCGGTGTGATTTCGCCGGAGGACGCGATCGCCTGGGGCATTTCCGGGCCGGTGCTGCGGGCGGCGGGAGTGCCTTACGACGTGCGGAAGTTTTTCCCGTACTCGAGCTATGAGGAATTTGATTTCAAAGTCGCGACGCAGACGGAGAGTGACTGCTACGCGCGCTACCTGGTGCGGCTGGAAGAGATGCGGCAGAGCCTCTCGATCGTGAAGCAGGCGATGGCGAAAATGCCCGCGGAAGGGCCGGTGCGCACGGAGGCCCCCGGAATCGTGCCTCCCGCGCGCGAAAAGATGAAGACGGAAATGGAGGCGCTGATCTACCACTTCAAGATTTTCACGGAGGGGTTTTCGCCGCCGCCGGGACAGGTGTACCAGCGGATTGAATCGCCGCGCGGAGAAATGTGCTGCTACCTAGCCAGCGATGGATCGCCCAAGCCGTTCCGGGTGAAATTCCGGGCACCGTCGTTCGCGAATCTGCAGGCGCTGCCGCTGTTGTGCGCCGGGCGGCTGGTGGCGGACGTGGTGGCGTGCATCGGGACGCTGGACATCGTGCTCGGGGAAATCGACCGGTGATGACGCTGCCTCCCAAACTCGAAGCGAAATTCCAGCAGCTCGCGGGACGGTATCCGGTCAAACGGTCGGCGCTCATACCCATGCTCATGTACGCGCAGGACGAATACGGGCACGTGAGCGACGAGATGATCGCGGAAATCGCCAGCCGGCTGGGCCTGAACACGCTTCAGGTGACTGAGACGATGGCGTATTACTCGATGCTGCATCGCCAACGCTGGGGGAAGTGCCACGTGCAGATTTGCACCAGCGTCTCGTGCATGGCACGCGGCGGGAAGGAGCTGTGGGAGCACGCGTGCCACAAGCTGGGAATCGGCCATAAGCAGACCGCGCCGGACGGCGTGTTTTCGCTCGAAGAGGTGGAGTGCATCGGGGCCTGCACAGGCGCGCCGGCCGTGCAGTTGAATTACGACTTCCACGAGAATGTGACGCCCGCAAAATTCGACGCGCTGCTGGAAGAAGTGCGCGCGGGGCGGAAGCCCGCTCCCGTGCCGCATATCAGCGGCGCCGCGGGCCCGCAGCATCCGGACGAAGTACTGGTGATCAGCCGGCGCTGGCGGATTCCGGACGCGCGCCGGATGGGCGTGTACAAGAAGCACGACGGATACAAGGCGACGGAGAAGGCACTCACCGGGATGACTCCGGAGCAGATTCTCGAGGAAGTAAAAAAGTCAAACCTTCGCGGCCGGGGCGGAGCGGGGTTCCCGACCGGGATGAAGTGGAGCTTCGTGCCGAAGGACACTCCCAAGCCCAAGTACATCATCTGCAACGCGGACGAAAGCGAGCCGGCCACGTGCAAAGACCGGCCGTTGATGGAGCTGGATCCGCACCAACTGATCGAAGGAATGGTGATCGCGGGGCGAGCGGTGAACGCGCGGCAGGGCTTTATTTATATCCGCGGCGAATACCGCTACGTTCTGGACATCGTGGACGAGGCGATCAGGGAAGCCTACGGAGCCGGAATGCTAGGCAAGAACATACTGGGGTCGGGCTTCGATTTCGAGCTCTGCACCCACACCGGTGCGGGCGCCTACGAATGCGGGGAAGAGTCGGCGCTGATGGAATCGCTCGAGGGCAAGCGCGGGTATCCGCGAATCCGGCCGCCGTTTCCTGCGGTCGTGGGACTCTACGGCTGCCCCACGGTGATCAACAACGTGGAGACGCTGTCGAGCGTCCCGGCAATCATCCTGAACGGCGGGGACTGGTACGCGAAGCTGGGGACGCCGAAAAACGGAGGGACGCGCCTATTCTGCCTTTCCGGCCAGGTGGAAAAACCGGGAATTTACGAGCTGCCGATGGGCTACAACCTGCTGCGCATGATCAACGAAGTGGCGGGGGGAGTGGCGGGTGGAAAGAAATTGAAGGCGGTGATTCCGGGCGGAAGCTCAACGCCGCCGCTGAAGGCCGAAGAGTGCGACGTGGCCATGGATTACGACTCGGTGGCCAAGATCGGGTCGATGCTGGGATCGGGCGGAGTGGTGATCTACAACGAGGACACCTGCATGGTGGAGGTGGCGCGGCGCATCATGGCGTTCTACGCGCATGAATCGTGCGGGTGGTGCATTCCGTGCCGGGAAGGGACGACATGGCTGCGAAAGATTCTGACGCGGTTCCATGACGGGGGCGCGCGCGCGGAAGATATTCCGCTCATCCACGAACTATCCAAAAACATGCTGGGGCGG
>DASPSB010000421.1:0-5954 GCA_035624135.1 Candidatus Acidiferrales bacterium
AAAGGCGAATGGCTAATACGGTTTGAGCAGGGAACGATTATCCCGGATCTGAAGAAGAGTAGTCTGGAAAAGCGGGACTAGGCGCCTCATCAACCGAACGCTACGTTGAGGTCTTCAGCGTGGGCACCGCAGCGTCAGACGTCTATCCCTCCTGTCGGAATCAAGGCGATCAATTTTCGGACTGAAGCGCCACCGGACGCCCAGAGGCTTGACTTTGACGCCTGGGGGGATAAGGTTGCGGTTCCACGGAGGGGTCATGCGAAGGATTCTTCTTGTTTTGGCAGTTTTGCTCGCGGCGGGGTGGGGAATCGCGGCAGCGGCGGGCAAAACGACGGTCATCAAAGCGGCGCGGATGTTTGACGGGAAGAGCGGAAAAATCACGAGTCCCGGCGTGGTAGTGGTGACCGACGGAAAAATCGCGGCCACGGGAGCGGGCGCGAGCGTCCCGGCGGGAGCGGCGGTGCTGGACCTGGGCGACGTCACGCTGATGCCGGCGTTCATCGACGCACACACGCATCTGACGAACATCGAATCGAACGACTGGCGGCAGACGTTTATCGACTCACTCCAGGAGCCGATCGCGGAGATCGCGATTGGCTCGACGGTGAACGCGAAGAAAACGCTGCTTGCGGGATTCACGACGGTGCGCGACGTGGGAACGGAATACGACCAGATGGACGCGGGGCTGCGGAACGCGATCCGCAAGGGATACGTGATCGGGCCGCGGATGCTGGTCGCCGTGCACGCCATCGGCTCGACCGGCGGCCATTGCGACCGCATGAGCGGATTTCGCCAAGGGCTTCTGCCTGAGAGCACACCGTCGCAAGGCGTGATCAACGGCCCGGATGAAGCGCGCAAAGCAGTTCGCATCGCGCACAAGTACGGCGCGGACATGATCAAGGTGTGCGCCACCGGCGGCGTGCTCTCGCTGACGGACGACGTGGACACGCCGCAACTCACGCAGGCCGAACTGGACGCCATCGTGAACGAAGCGCACGCGCTGCGGCTGAAGACGGCCGCGCACGCGCACGGCGCGGAAGGGGCCAAGCGCGCCATCCGCGCGGGAATTGATTCGATCGAGCACGGCACGTTTCTGGACGACGAGGCACTGGACATGATGAAGGAGCGGGGGACGTACCTGGTGCCAACACTGATGGCGCATGTGGGGCTCCAGGAGCGGCTCGCGGCGGATCCGGGAGTTCCGCCGGTGATCCAGGCCAAGGCGCACGCGGCAATCGTGGCCGTCGAGAGCATGATGCACCGCGCGCTGGCCAAGGGCGTGAAGATCGCGTTCGGGACGGACGCCGCTGTTTATCCCCACGGGCGGAATGCAGGCGAGTTCTACCAGATGGTGAAGATGGGGATGAAACCGGAGGACGCGCTGCGCACGGTGGCGGCTTCGGCGGACCTGTTGGGCCTGGGCGACCGTCTGGGCACGCTCGAGGCGGGAAAGATTGCGGACGTGGTGGCCGTCCCGGGCAACCCGCTCGAGGATATCCACGTCACCGAGCATGTGGTTTTCGTAATGAAAGAAGGCGTGGTGTACCGCGACGACCATGCCGGCTCGAAGTGAAGTCGCGAATCATCGGAAATAGCGAGGAGGCAATATGGCAGAGACAATCCGGCGGGTGGAGCATTACTCGGCCGCAATATCCCATAAAGTGGGAGAGGGAGCGCGGGTGCTTGGGGCGCTGTATGCCGCGGGAATCAATTTGATTGCCCTGTGGGGCTACGCGCGGGCCGGGGGGAGGGCCACGCTCGAATTTATTCCGGAAAATGGCGCAGCGTTTGTGGCCGCGGCGAAGGCGGCAAAGCTGAAGCTGAGCAAGAAGCAAATCGCATTTCACGTGGAGGGCGACGACCGGCCGGGCGCGGTCGCGGACATTCTCGCCAAGCTGGCCGCGGCAAAGATCAGCATTGGGGCGCTGCAAGCGGTGTGCGCCGGGTCGGGGCGATATGGCGCAGTGATCTTCCTACCACAGACCTCCGTGGGGAAAGCGGCGAAGGCGCTGGGGGCGAACTAAGTGCTGCCCGCTCAGTGGACTGAGCCGAGGGCCAGTTCGCGGGCGCGACGGAGATCGAGTTTGCCGGTGCCGAGATAGGGGAGCGCTTCCACGCGGAAGAAATTGTCGGCGCGGGGAGTCCACAGGTTGGGCAGACCGCATCCGGGCAGCTTCTCGAGGCACTCCTTTAATTTTTCCTCGGGCAGCGTGTGCAGCACGACGAGGCGTTCGCCTTTGCGCTCGTCGGGAACCGCAGCGACTACAAAGGTCTGTTCGGTGGCTCCGACGAGTTCATGGAGCTTCTCTTCCACGCGGCCGTGCGGCACCATTTCGCCTCCAATTTTGCTGAAGCGGCTCAGGCGGTCGGTGATGGTGAGAAACCCGTCCTCGTCGCGCATAGCCACGTCGCCGGTCACGTACCAGCCGTTGCGCAGGGCCTCCGCGGTTTTTTCGGGGCGGTTCAGGTAGCCCTGCATCACGTTGGGCCCGCGGACAAGAAGCATGCCAGGCTGGCCGGCGGGTACCGGCACGGTCTCACCGCGTTCAATCGATTCCGGGTCCACGATACGCACGCTGATCCCGGGCAGGGGATGGCCGATGCGTCCGCGTTTGCCGCCCACCTGGCGGAAGCCGGGGCCGCGAAAGTCGGGCGCGTTCACAGCAACGACCGGCGAGCACTCCGTGGCCCCGTAGCCTTCCAGCGGACGCAGTCCAAATGTGTCTTCAAACCCCAGGGCGACGCGCTCCGGAAGTTTTTCCGCGCCCACCAGCACGTAGGCGAGGCTGCCGAACTGCTCCGGCGTACAGCGGCGCATGTAGGCTTGCAGAAAGGTGGGCGTGGAGAGCAAAAACGTGACGCGATATTGCTCGATGAGCCCACCGATAGCGCGCGAATCGAGCGGGCTCACGTGATAGACCACGCCGAGACCTTCCACGGCAGGCAGCATGAGCGTGACAGTGAAGCCGAAGGAGTGGAAGAAGGGCAGAATGCCGAGCAGGCGGTCGTGGCTATTGAGAGCAAAGGACTGCGTGACCTGCTCGATGTTCGCGACCACGTTACCGTGTGAAAGCACCACACCCTTGGGCTCGCCGGTCGAGCCGCTCGAGAAAATGATCGTCGCCGTGTCTTCAAGACGCGACGGGCCGCTGCGGCCCAGTGCGCGGAAGAGCAACGAGCGCGGCAGGAACCAAGCCATCGCCGCCGCAATGAGTTTTTCCGCGAACCCGGCGCCTTCGGTGATTTTCTCGAGCAGGAGCATGCGGCCGGGAACCTGCAACTTCACTTTGTCGAGAAAGGCCTGCGCCGTGAGCACCGTCTCGAGCCCGCACTGGCGAGCGCAGGAGGCCACGCCTTCGCTCGACATTGTGTAATTCAGGTGCACCGGAACTTTGCCCAGCAGAAGCGCTGCATGGTTCACCAGCGCGCCGGGAACGGAGGGCGGTAGGAGGATGCCGACTGTCTTCTGGTTTTGCCAATGCGGGCCAAGGCGGCGCGCCAGGAGGATAGCGCCGGCAAGCGCGACATGAAAACGGACGCTGCCACGCTGGCCATCGGCCATGGCGAAGCGGAAGGGATGCGCGCGCGCCGTGCGAATGATTTCAGCGTCGAGGGGTGGAAGCGAGCGCAGGCGTTCGGTGGTGGCCTCGGCGCTCAGTTCTTCCACGGCCTGTCGCACTTCCGGGGCAGTGGCTGTGGGCGGCAAGGGCGCGCCGAAACTCACGGTGACGTGATAGGGGATCTGCTTCGGCATCTTCCACAGGAAGCGGCCGCGCTCGAAACTGAAGATGCTACCCCATACGCCATCGAGCGCTACGGGGACGATGGGCGCCTCGACGCCTTTCATGATGCGTTCGAACCCGCGGCGGAAGGGCAGGAGATGGCCGATGCGCGTGATTTGTCCCTCGGCGAAGATACAGACCACTTCGCCGGAGCGGATGGCATCGCTGGCTTCGCGGAGCGACCGGATCATGTCGCGGGGGCGTTGCTGGCTGGAGATGGGAATGGCGCGGCCGATGCGGGCGAAGGGATAGACGGCGGGGTGCTCGTAAATGTCCTTGAGCATCAGAAAGCGGATGGGACGGTCCGTCGAGGCGGTTAGCAACAAAGCATCCACCCAGGACATGTGGTTGCAGACGAGGAGCGCGCCCTCGCGTTCCGGGATATTGTCACGGCCCACCACGCGAATGCGGTAAACCGTGTTCGTAGCGAACCATAGGACCAGCCGAAGCAACGCATCGGGCAGGAGAACGCAAACATAAATGGTGGCTAAAAGCGTGAGCCCAGCGCAGATCAGAAACATGCGGGAGGGATTGGGGTGGGCAATCCTGAGCAGGGCGAATTGGACGAGAGGCTGGAGCGAAATTCCCACAAATGAGAGCAGGTTTGCGGTGGCGATCACGGCTCCCTTGCGCTCGGGCGGCGGACGGTGCTGGATGAGAGCGTTGATGGGAACAGCGAAGAAGCCGGCAAAGAATCCCAGTGCCGCCAGGTGCACGCCCACCGTGAGAAATGACAGGTGGGGCCGGGCCAGCAATGCCGCAAGCAGGGTGATGCCGATCGAGCCCAGAGGAATCAGACCGTATTCGATCTTGTTGCCGGAAAGATGACCGGCAGCATAGCTGCCAATACCGATGCCCAGCGTCATCGCCGCGATCAAAAGACCTGTTTGCGATTCCCCGAGGCGGAGCACGTCTTCCGCATAAAGAAAAATGTTGATGAGCAGAAGCGAACCGAGGAACCAGAAATAAATGTTTCCGACTACGGCAAGCCACAAGACGCGGTCCTTGCGAATGTCGCGGATTTCTCCCCACAACTCACTTGCGGGGTTCCACGGAAACCGGCGGGCAGGATTTGCAGCGGAAACGCGGGTGATTCCCAGGCTGGCCAGCAGCCCGATGGCGGAGAGGGACATCAGGAGGACGCCCGACCAACCCAGACGACCGTGCAAGAATTCATAGAGCAGCGCGGCGCACAGCGTCCCTACGATTATCGCCACGAATGTGGTGAGCTCCAGAATGCCATTTCCCCACGAAAGCTTTTTTTCCGGCAGGAGTTCCGGCAACAAGCCGTACTTTGAAGGGCCGAACAGCGCGGCCTGCGTGCTGATTAGGAACACGGCCGCGCAGGCCACGCCCAGAAGCCCGCTGGAGAGCCCGGCGAAGGCGACTGCCATGACGGCGATTTCCATGATCTTCGTGGCCACGGTTACCGAGCGCTTGCTGAAGCGATCCGCCAGGAATCCGCCTGTGAGCGAGAAAAGCAGGAAAGGGACTGCAAAAAGAAGCGGAACCACCAGCACAACTACGAGATCGCGCTGGTCTTGTGGAAGACCCGCGTCTTTTGCCAAAAACATGGTGAGCCACTTCAGCATGTTGTCGCTGTAAGCGCCCTGGAACTGCGTGGCGATAAGCGCCCAGAATCCGCGTACCGAGTTTTGCGATTCGACGTGCTCTGCAGGAAGTTGAGAAGGTTCGGCCATTGCCGGGGCACGGCGAGGTGCGCCCCGCCGGGCGGAATGGCCGCGATGGTACCGCCGGTGAAATCGGTCCGCAAGGCGCGGGCCGAACTTCCATAGCAACTCAGCGCAGCAGAAGATTCTATCCTTGTGCGGGAGGGTGGACCGGCGCCGGGGGAGCGAACCTCATCCCGTAGAAGAGGACGATGGAAGCGACGGCGATAGCAACGATGGCGCTTCCGAAACCGCCTTCCAGTGACTGCCGGTCGGAGATGAAGCCGATCAGCCAGGGCGACAGCGCATCGCCGAGCAGATGAATGGTGAGGATATTCCACGCAATGGCCGTGGCGCGGATCCCGGGAGCCACGGCATTGATCAAGGCGGCGTTGAGCGGGGACGTGTTGATCAAGAGCAGAAAGCCAGCGATGAGAATGGCAGGCAACATGGCCGGGCCTCGCGAATAGATCGCGACGATCATTACAGGCACGGCGATGGC
>DASPSB010000362.1:0-10531 GCA_035624135.1 Candidatus Acidiferrales bacterium
AAGTGCACGTGCTGCGAGAGCGTGTGCACGAACAGATGCACCACCAGGTATCCCGCGAGCACCAGCAGCAGGGCGCGCCGCCCGGAGAGTTCGTACGCTTCCGGAATCACTTCCAGGAAGACCGCGGCGAGCATGAACCCGGCGCCTAAACCGAGCAGGTAGCGCAAATACCTGCGCGACCACTCGCGCCTGGCCACCAGCCATCCGCCGACGATGGTTGCCAGCGCGGCAATCACTCCGGCGCCGAGTAACACCAACGTGGCATTCAGTCCCATCTCTCCGCTCGCCACCGCTCGCATCATCCGCTGTGCCGGAACAGGATCACGTCTCCGTCCTGCACCACGTACTCTTTCCCTTCCAGCTTGACCTGTCCCCGCTCGCGCGCGACCGCCAGGCTGCCTGCCGCGATCAAATGGTCGAACGACACGACTTCGGCCTTGATAAATCCCCTCGCGATATCCGAGTGAATCGCGCCCGCGGCTTCCAGCGCGGTGGCGCCGCGCCGGATCATCCACGCTCGTGCTTCCGGCTCGCCCGCGGTGAGAAACGACATCAGGCCCAGCAGCCCGTAGGTGGCATGAATCAGCCGGTCGCGCCCGGATTCCGCCAGGCCGTAGCTGGCCATCAGTTCCGCCTCTTCCACCTCGTTCAAATCGGCCAGCTCCGCTTCAATCTGCCCGCAGAACGGCACGACGGCGACTTGCGGTTTTGAGGCGATGGCGGAAAGCCCGTGCCGCTCCACCGCCGTGGACACTTGCGGGGCTTCCGCGTCGTTCAAATTGACGGCGCAGAGCATGGGCTTGCGCGAGAGAAACATGTAGCCGCTAATCAGTTTTGCTTCTTCTGCGGTCAGCTCGAGGGCGCGCAGAGGGTTTTCGGCTTCGAGTGAGACCTTACAGCGGAACAGCAGGGCCTGCTCCTTCTCCAGATGCGCTTCCCGCTTCTTTTTCAGGTCTTTTTCCAGCCGCTCAAGCCGTCGCAGGATTTGTTCCAGGTCGTGAAGCATGAGCTCGACTTCGATGTTGTCGAAATCGCGCACGGCATCGAGGGAGCCTGGCGGATGCGGGTTGGCGGGGTTATCGAACAGACGCACCACGTGCACCAGCGCGTCCACTTGGCGCATCTCGACGAGCAACGCGGAGTCGCGCGCCTTGTCGCGCGCCAAGCCTGCCACGTCTACGTATTCAATGCTGGCGTAAGTGATTTTTTTCGGCTTGTAAAGCGCGGCGAGCGGAACCAGCCGCGCGTCCGGAACACGCGCTACGCCCACGTGCAGGTCCTGATGCGCCGCTTTCGCGTCCAGATGCGCGTGCGTCAGGATTTTGAACAGGCTCGTTTTTCCGACGCCGGGCAGACCGATGATGCCTGTGCGCATGGGAGGTTTGGCAGTCTAGCACGCTCAAACAATCGCGTCCCTTTCTTCGGGACTCAGTCTGATTCAGCCGTCCCGGCTTCTCTGCGCACTGGCGCCTAGATTTGGGCTATCACTCAGGTTTGGGGTTCGTATCGGAGGGAGCGCCTGGATTGGAAGGATTTCCAAGCGCGTACTGTACGTCGATGAACGTTTCGACTATCACCGGCTCTCCGAGCAGAAGAGTCGGCTTGTACTCCCACTGACGTACTGCATCGAGAGCGGATTGGATGAGCAGTGGCGGGCCGGAAATCACCTCAAGTGATGCGATCTTGCCGTCAGTAGAGATGATTGCGCGCAAGTGGACCGTGCCCGTGATTTTTGCTTGTCGAGCCAGTGGGGGATAGATGGGGGCAACTCTCTTGACCAGCTTGGCTTGAGTTACAGCGGCAGAGACCCTGATTCGATGCGGCCCGGTAGTACCAGCCGACGAGGGGGCTCCCGCCGCTCCAAAACCCAGATCGCTCTTCCTAGGGACCTCGGGATCCGACGCGCTGGCAGTGGCCATTGCATTCCCTCGCACCACGCCGGATTGATCGGTAAAAAAATGCCAATGTCCAGTCTGGATGGGCTCGGCAGGATCGGCCGTTATCGTGTAAGTGGCCACGACTCCTTGATAGGGTTTCCCTGGGTTATACACGAACACGTACCCATTTTTTGTGCCGTTTGCCAGTATTTCGTCAATTAGATTGGCGGCATGCACATAGGTAGTTTGCGAAGGCCCCAGTTCTCTTAATTCGGCAGGAAATCCGGCCCCGTACGCCGCAGCGAATGCTATGCAAGCGGCATTGATGATACGCAGCGAGTCCACGGCCTTCTCATCATTGATTTCGACTTCCCCTCCCGGTTTAGACTCGCGAAGACGCTCCCGCTTGTAATCATTGAGCTCGTCAATCGGGGGGTCCGTCTCTTCGGCTGGAGCGGAGTCATTCCACCGGATCACGCCGGAGGGGTCGGTGAAAAAGTGGCGCCGTCCGGTCTCTCCCGGCCCCACCGGATCGGCGCGCACGATGTATGCGGGCACGGTGCCGGCAAAGGGCGTGCCGGGTGTGTAGGTGAATCGGTACCCGTCCTTCTCGCCGGCGGCCAAAGCGTCGTCGATCAGACTTGCAGCGGTTCTGCTCGGCGGGCCTGAGGCTCTGAGGTAACCGAGCGCTGAGGGATATCCGATTCCATAGGTGGCCGAATACGTCACGCAGGCCGCGTTGATTGTGCGAAGCGAACGGACAGCCGAAATCTCGTTGGCCCGCATGTGCTTCTGGGCATCGGTCTCGTCCTGCGCCTGGATTACGGGCGCTGGGCAGCACACCAAGTTCACCAGCAAGAATGCCCCAAACAGAATTCTCATGCCTGCCTCCTGTGCGCCTGGAAATCCAAAACGGTGCCCGTAGAACCGGACGATAGTTGTCCGCAAGTCTAGTCCAGGCATCATGTCGGCGCAACGTGCGGTCCTCGACCGGCAGCGCTGCCCGCCATGCACATTCCCGTTTGCTTTGACCGCACCCCGCGCTACTATCCGGCCCCATGTGGACGATCAAGAACATCCTGCTGCTGGTGCTGGTGGTTGTCACCGTGTGGTTCATCGCCATCTGGAGATTGCTGGCGAAAGAGGCCAAAGCCGCGGGCCAGCAGGACCCTGCAAAACGGGCAGATGCCTACCATTCGCTCGTGGGCTTCGTGATGTGCTTCTTCGACACGCTGGGCATCGGCAACTTTGCCACCACCACGTCGGCATTCAAATTCCGGTCCACTGTTCCCGATGAAAAGATTCCCGGGACGCTCAACGTCGGCTACGCCCTGCCCACCATTGCCGAAGCGCTCATCTACATCTCCATCGTCCAGGTGGACGTGTGGACCCTGGTGCTGTTGATCGTGGCTGCGGTGGTCGGCGGATGGTTCGGGGCCGGCATCGTGTCGCGCTGGTCGCGGCGCAAAGTGCAGATCGGCATGGGCCTGGCGCTTCTCGCCGCGGCAGTGCTCATGGGCCGCCAAGCCTATATGGAGTCCATGCACATTTCGGGCGGAGGCGGAGCGGGGTTGGAGCTGCGCGGAGCCTTGCTGGGCGCGGGCCTGGTGGGCAATTTCGCACTGGGCGCACTCATGACCCTCGGCATCGGGCTTTACGCTCCCTGCCTCATCATGATCAGCCTGCTGGGCATGAATCCGAAGGCCGCGTTTCCCATCATGATGGGCTCTTGCGCGTTCCTGATGCCGGTCGGCGGCGTCCGCTTTATCCGCGAAGGCAGCTATAGCCTGAGGACTTCCGCGGTTCTCGCCATCGCGGGCATCCCGGGCGTGCTCATCGCGGCGTATATCGTCCGCGAACTGCCTCTCACCTACGTCCGCTGGCTTGTTGTGATTGTGGTTGTGTACGCGGCGACGATGATGCTGCGCTCCGCCATCCAGGAAGCGGGCCGATAGGCGCAAGCCCCGGCTATCCTCGACTCGCGACCTAACGCAATGATTGGGGCTTGCCGGGCGATGCGCTGGGCGGCGGATTGACACCCAGCGTAAATATCACATCGATGAACGTTTCTACCTCGACCGGTTCCCCCAGTAGAAGCGTCCGCTGGTAGCGCCACTGCTGCACGGCCGTTATGGCCGATTGAATGAGCAACGGCGGACCCGATATCACTTCCAGTTCTTCGATCGTCCCTTCCTTCGAAATGAGTGCGCGAAGCTGCACGGTCCCGGAAATCCTGGCCTGCCTGGCCAGCGGCGGGTAAACCGGCAAAACCTTGTTCAGAATCTTTGCCTCCTGTACTCCCGGCGCCACGGGAATTCGCACCGGTCCCGCGGGTGCACTAACTTCGGATCCGGATGCTGATGTAGGCCCCGGGTTCCAGCCGGGGGGACGGTCGCCCCAAGGTTTTACGAGAGAGTTTGCCGGGCCGGCTGCCGCGGTCTGGTTCGCCCAGATCGCGCCCGATTGGTCCATATAGAAGTGATTCTGCCCGGGCTCCTCGGGCGTGATCGGGTCTGCCTGGACTGCGAAGGTGGTCACCATAGTTCCTGCAACCGGTCCGGGCGAGTAGGAGAACGAATATCCGGCCTTCGCTCCATAAGCGAGTTCACGGTCGATCAGACCTGCGGCATCTGCGTTCGGCTTGTCCCCCGGACCCAACTGGCTAAGTGTGGACGGGAATCCACTCTTATACAGCGCCGCATAAGCGATACAAGCCGATTCCAGGGCGCGAAGAGCAGCGAGTGCCAATCCCTCGTTGGCAGCCGCCTTCGCCGACGCACCTCGCCGGATATACCCCGATTCATCCACATAGAAATGCTTTCGTCCCGTTTTTCCCGGCTCGATCGGATCGGCCTGAACGGTAAACGTCAGCACCATTCCGCGCGTGATTTTTCCGGGGGTATAGGTGAACGAGTAGCCGCTCTTCACTCCCCTCGCTAATTCCGGGTCAATCGGGTTGATCGCATTGCTGTCCGGATGATCGGATGGGCCGAGGTTTCTCAACGCGGGCGGATACCCGTTTTTGAGTTTCGTCGAGTATGCGAGCGATGACCAGAATATTCGAGACACACCGCTGAAAGCTTCTTCCTCGTTCGCTTCCATCAGTGCGGCGGGATCCGATGGGTTGGCCGGCGGGTTCTGCGCTCTCGCGGTCACTATGCACACCATGCACGCTGAGAGGAAAAGTGCTCTCAACAGATGTTTCATATCCTTCTCCCGCGTCGTATGGCTTTTGGCTTGAGACCCGGCCCGGCCAGGTGGAATCTGGCCGGCAGTCTAATTCAGGCAGGTGTCCGGCGCAACGGTGCGGGCTCGGCCCCTCGGCTATCCTGGACTCGCGGCCTAATGCAATAACTGGGGCCTGCCGGGCGGTGCGCCTGGCGGCGGATTGCCGCCCAGTGAAAATACGACGGCGATGTCAGTTTCCACCTCGACGGGCTGGCCATTGACGACGGTCGGCTGGTAGCGCCACTGCTTAACGGCGTCGATCGCCGCTTGAATCAGAAGGGGCGGGCCGGAAAGGACTTGGCACTGTGCAACTGTGCCATCCTTGGCGATCACCGCGCGCAGGCGGACCGTTCCCTGAATCCGCGCCTGCTGTGCGAGTGGCGGATATCGCGGTGCCACCTTGTTGATGAGCTTCGCTTCCTGCGCCTCTTCGCTGACCACGAGGCGCCCGGCCTTATCCGCGGCCGCTGGAGTTGTCGATTCCGGCGCCGAGAACGGCGTGGAGGGCTTATCTGCCACGCTTGCCCGGCCCGACGCATTCACGCGGATGACTCCAGTCTGGTCCGTGAAGAAATGCCGCGGCCCCGGCCTGACAGCCCCCAATGGATCGGCGTGGAGGGTGTAACTCTGCACGCGTCCCGCGATGCGCGCGCCCGGCGTGTAGGTGAATTGATAGCCGTGCTTGACGCCGCTGGCCAACTCCTGATCCACCAGGCCGGCGCCATTTTTATCCAGCAACCTTGAGGGGCCTAGATTCGCCAGCGCCAGCGGATACCCGATGCTATAAGCGACGGCATAGCTGACGCATGCTGAGTTCAGCGTGCGGAGGTCGCTCGCCACCGCTGCTTCGACGGCAGCCTGCTCCCTCGGCGAAACGCCTTCGCCCGGCGGAGCCCCCTGAAGCTTGCACGAGCGGATTTCGTGCAGCAGGCCGGTCCCCTTATTTCCCTGCTCGCCTTGCCGGAACACGCCGACGACGTCCACAAAATTTCGATCGAGCTGCGACTTCTCCGTTTCCATCTGCTCGGTGCGTTCGACGCGGATGCTGTTGGCCAGGACGTTTTTTTCGGCATCCTCGCGATGGACGTAGAGCCGGCCGCCCGTCTCGCTGCCCGCGAGGACGAGATAGCCGCTCACCTCCACCAATTTTCCATCGTAGCTTTCCGGACTGGCCGCGAGCCGCACGAGGCTGACCCGTTCGGGCGATTTCTGCTGGGCTGCCGCGGGGCGCGCGAGACACACTACCGCAATCGCCACGAGCCACGCGCTCCGTATGCGATTCATTGCGTCACTTGCGCCGGACACTCCGGTCCTTCAGGGCTCCTGTTCAGCGCTCTTCCAACTTTAACTGGATTTCCCGCAGCATGTACACGTCTTCTTTGTTGTAGATCAGCAGCTCGTGCAGCAATGTTCGCCGGCCCGATTCCCTGTACTTCCGCCAGGTTTCCATCGCCCAGGCGCCGTCGCGGCCCGGCAATTTGCGCGCGAGGCCCAGAGTCTGCTCCACCTTCTTCTGCCCGCCGAAGAGCCCGCGCGACCAGCACTCGGGCACCAGGTCCGTGTGCTCGAACTCGCGGTCCAGCACGATTCCCATGCGCGCGGCGATCACCGGAAAATCGAATCCGGTCCTCCCCTTCAACTTGTCGGGAATGGATCGCCCGTTGTAGGTGACGATCCGTTCCACTCCCTTCAGCAGCATCAACAGCGCCGCCTTGGTAATGTTCGGCTCGATCAGTTGCGTGAACTCGTCCCGGCCCCCGGCGATGACGCGCACGCCGAGAATCGTAATCAAATGGTTTTGATAATCCTCGAACAGCTTTTGGCCGGATTCCCTGCCGTTGTAGTCCGTCTCGATATCGAGGTAGGCCACTCTCACGTACGCTCCCCTGCTGCCCAGGCGCCCGCCAGCCACGCAATGACATTCGCTAACGCGCGCTTGGCCGCCTGCAAATTTTCGCGCTCGCGTTGACCGGAGCAGCCGCTATCCCGCCGCAGGAGTAATCCCGCTCGATTCTTTGCTCGCGCGCTTGTTGACGTAGAGCGCCTCATCGGAGCGCTTCAGCAGATCTTCGGCGCGCTCGCCGCTGCGCAAAGTGGCCCAGCCCGCCGAAAAGGCTATGGCTATCACGATTCCCTTGTACTCCAGCCGGTGCCCGCTCAGCCTGCCCAGGACGTAGCGCACTTCATCGAGCTTGCAATCAGGCAGCAGGACCAGAAATTCGTCGCCGCCGAACCGCACCGCTAAATCGGAACCGCGGATCGCGCGGTTCAAGTGCTGCGCAAACGTGCGGATCAGCTCGTCGCCCGCGGCGTGGCCATGCTTGTCGTTTATCGCTTTCAGCCCGTCCAGGTCCAGCAGCAGGATGGTCAGCGGGCGCCCCGTCCGCTCCGCCCGCAGGATTTCCGAGGCCAAGCGCTGCTCGCCCGACCGGCGGTTGTACAGGCCCGTAAGCGCGTCCAATGCGGCCAGTTTGTAAACCTCTTCCGTGCGCACTTCCATCTTCGTCATCGTTTCCATCTGCTCGGTAAGCTGCTTCTGGATGCGGTGAATCAGCAACTGCTGGTAGATGGTATAGACGTTGAAGAGCAGGACGAGCCCCACCAGCCCGCGCACCGTCTGGCTCAGATAGAAGGAACTGAGCGCCTCCGCCTGCGCCATTAGTCCTGGAAACGCGAACGAAGCGATGGCCAGCGTCAGCAGCAAGGTCACCAGCACGGCCGACGACCACATCCACCATTGCCGCCGTTGCAGACGGCGCATGCTGGAGCGGATTTGTTCCGCCTGGGCGGATATCTCCGCGGGATTCGCTTGTGGGTCCTCGGGCAGCACGCGGCCTCCAGGCCGAATCATTCTTTTATGGCCGGGAATCCCTCCCGGCGCAACAGAGAGTTTGGAGCCGTTTCCACTCCTTCAAGACTGGCTCGCCGGCGGCGCCGCGCGCCTCGGGCTCAGGAAGTCAAAGGAAGCTCAACGCCGATCTGACCCACGGTGATGAACAGGACCACCAGTCCGAGTACGAAAATGCTCAGTTCGAGTCCCGCGGAGACCGCGTGCAGCCGCGCGAAGGCCTGTCGCGCCTGGCTGGCTGGGGGAGCGGCCTCAATGGACCCATTGGCCGCGACCATTTCTGCGCGCAGCTCGACCATGCGCGGGGTCACGCCAAATTCCGATCCAGCGGTCAGAACCAGCATCACGAAGACCATCAGCGCGGCAGGCTGCAGCAGGGCCTTCGCACTATGCAGCAGCCAGGCCTGGCAGGCCAGAAATATAATCGCCGCCACCGCGGCCAATAGATGCAGCCTCGATAGCGTGAACCCAACGAACGTGCCGGCCAGTTCGCGTGTCGGCAGGAGCCGGAACGCGGCCGGTGCCGAAAAAACCATGAGGAAAAAGCTGCCGCCAATCCAGGCGCTCAGGGCTAAAATGCCGAGGAAGCGGAGAGTGGTGGTCATGTGCCGATTCCGCTACACTGATTGTGATTCAGGCCGAAAGTAGATTGTGAGTCTAGCACACGGGACTCAGACCGGCGGGATGGCGAGCAGAAACCTTCGGTCTTCTTGCTTCAAGCAGGAAAGTGGTGGGCGATCAAGGGCTCGAACCTTGGACCTCTCCCGTGTGAGGGGAACGCTCTGACCAACTGAGCTAATCGCCCGTCCGGCTCATTGCATCTAGTGCGTTTGTAACAGAAGGGACGCGGATTTTCAACCGATGACGATCACAACCGCCGCCGGCCAGCTCAACGAACTTCGCGCCGCCATCGCGCGCGTGGTGCGCGGCAAGGACGATGCGATCGAGCTCGCCCTGGTGGCGCTGCTGGCTCGCGGCCACCTGCTGATTGAAGACGTTCCCGGCGTCGGCAAGACCACGCTGGCTCAGGCGCTGGCGCGCTCCTTCCGCTGCTCTTTCCAACGCATTCAATTCACCTCCGACCTGCTGCCCAGCGACGTGATCGGCACGAGCGTGTACGTGCCCGGAACGCAGGAGTTCGAATTCAAGCCCGGACCCATTTTCGCGAACCTGGTTCTCGCCGACGAAATCAATCGCACCACTCCAAAAACGCAGTCCGCCCTGCTCGAAGCCATGAACGAGGCGCAGGTGACCGTCGACAACAAGACCCACCCGCTGCCGCAGCCATTTCTCGTTCTGGCCACGCAGAATCCCATCGAACACCACGGCACCTACCCGCTGCCCGAATCGCAGCTCGACCGCTTTCTGCTCCGCATCCGCATGGGCTATCCCGCGCGCGCGAGCGAAAAGGAGATCATGAAGCGCGACGGCGCTGCGGCACTGGGCGCCATGGGCGCGGCGGTAATGGACGCGGCGGACGTCGTGCACATGCAGGAAGCGGTGACCCGCGTGCGCGGGGAAGAGGCGCTGCTGGATTACGCCCTGGCCATCGTCGAACGCACCCGCAGCGATGAACGCATCCTTCTCGGCGTCAGCCCGCGCGGCACCGTGATGCTCCATCGCGCCGCCCAGGCCCGCGCCTTTCTCGACGGGCGCGACTACCTGGTTCCCGATGACGTGAAGCGCCTCGTAGTTCCGGTCTTCGCGCACCGCATCGTGCTCAACTCCCGCTACGTCACCACGCAGCGCAAGTCCGAGCAAACCGAATCCATCCTTCAGGAAATTCTCGACTCCACCCGAGTCCCCCTCTAGGACCTCCTCGCATGACGGCTTCGAAAGTCGCGGCGCTCTCCCCGGCGAGGATTCCGTGAGTTCCTCCGTCCTTTCGCGCTGGTGGTCCCGCGTGGACCGGCGCGCCTGGATGGGCTTTACGCTGGGCATGGCCGTGCTCGGCATCGCCTTGCTGCTCGCGCTCGAGTCCGCCGCCGCGCGCGAAGCGGGCGAGCTGCGGCTCGCGGCCGCGATGGCTGCCGTATCGCTCATCATGGCCTTCTGGGTCGGAATCAAAATTGTTCCGCCGCTGTTCCGCCGGACCTCGCTGCGCTGGCTGACCGTGGAAATCCGGTTTCGCCTTACGCGCGAGGGCTGGGTGTATATCACCGGCGTTTTTCTGCTCGGCCTCGCCGCGCTGAACACCGGAAACAATCTCCTGTTTCTGATCCTTTCCGCGCTGCTCGCAGGCATCCTGATGAGCGGTGTGCTCTCCACGATCGTGCTTACCGGCAACGAGCTGGAAATCGAGCTGCCCGAACAGATTTTTGCCGGCCAGCCGGCCCTGGCCATGCTCACGCTGCACAACCACAAGGAAACACTGCCGTCGTTTTCCCTGCGCGTGAAATCGGATGAGAAGAAGGAAACCCAGCCCGTCTTCCGCGATCCCGTTTATTTCCCCTACGTGCCGCGCAATGCCGAGGCTCGGCAGCGCGTCGAGCTGCTGTTTCCCCGCCGCGGCCTTTACCGTCAGGACTCCTTCATCATCCAGACCCGCTTTCCGTTCGGCTTTCTCGAAAAATGGCGC
>DASPSB010000366.1:0-2665 GCA_035624135.1 Candidatus Acidiferrales bacterium
GTGGCCACGCCGGCGCCGACGCCGAGAACGGAAAGCCAGGAAATAATGCGGAGGATCGCGGGGCGATGCCGCGAGCGGAGATAGCGGAGGGCGACGAAGCGAGGGAGGCTCATGCGCGGCTCCGCGTCATGGCTCGCAGCACACAATCAGCCTTTTGATCCGGAGGTAGACGGAGGCGAAGCGTCAGACGCGGGTGCGGCAGCTGCTTCGGGGCGAAGCAGAGGAAAGAGAATGACTTCGCGAATGGAATGGGAATCGGTGAGCAGCATGGCAAGGCGATCGATCCCGATTCCTTCGCCCGCGGTGGGCGGCATGCCGTGGGCGAGCGCGCGAACGTAATCCATGTCCACCTGGCGGGGAACTTCGTCGCCGCCCGCGGCGACTTGCTGGGCAAAGCGGCGCTCCTGCTCTTCGGGATCGTTGAGTTCGGAGAAGCCGTTAGCGACTTCCATGCCGGCAGCGAAGAACTCAAAGCGCTCGGCAAGGGAGGGATCGTCGGCGCGGCATTTGGAGAGCGGAGAAATTTCGACGGGAAAGTCGTAAAGAAAGGTGGGCTGGACCAAGTGGCGCTCGGCGACGTGCTCGAAGAGAAGGCCGGTGAGGTCGCCGGGCGAAGCCGACTCGACCCCAGGGATGAGATCGAGATTCAGCGATCGGGCGTAAACGTTGTAATGCGTGGCAGCTGTGCGAACGGCTTCGGGCTTCGCGAGTTCGGCAGGCGTCGGGGCGGGGCCAGCGGAAACCGGCCAGTAGCGGACGATGGCTTGCCGCATGGTGATGCGCTCGATGCGGGAGAAATCGAGAGTCAGCTCGCCGTAAGGGACCTGAAGCGATCCGGTGATTTTCTGCGCGAGACCTTTGAAGAGCTCCTCGGTGAGCTGCATGGCGTCGTTGTAGTCGGCATAGGCCTGGTAATACTCGAGCATGGTGAACTCGGGATTGTATTTGAAGGAGATGCCCTCATTGCGGAAGTTGCGGTTGATTTCGTAGACGCGGTCGAGGCCGCCGACAATGAGGCGCTTGAGATAAAGCTCGGGCGCGATGCGAAGAAACAGGTCAAGATCGAGCGCCTTATGATGCGTGACGAAAGGACGGGCGACGGCACCGCCGGCGATGGAATGCATCATTGGGGTTTCGACTTCGAGGAAACCGCGCGCGTCGAAAAAGGCGCGCATCTCTCGGATGATCTGGGCGCGCTTGAGGAAGACTTCGCGGACGCGGTCGTTGGCGATGAGATCGAGATAGCGCTGGCGGAAGCGGAGCTCGACGTCCACGAGACCGTGCCATTTTTCGGGAAGCGGAAGCAGCGCCTTGGCGAGCAGGCGAAGCGAGGTGATCCAGACGCTTAACTCGCCCGTCCGGGTGCGGAACATGCGGCCTTCGACACCGACCAGATCGCCGATATCGAGCAGGCTATAGAGATGGAAACTGCGTTCGCCGACCACGTCGAGCTTGACGTAAATTTGAAGGCGTTTGCCGCCGCCGAGCAGATGAGCAAAACCGGCTTTACCATGGCCGCGCAGGCTGACGATCCGGCCGGAGACGCGGACTTGAGGCTTTTCGGCTTCGAGTTCGTCGTGGGATTTTGAGCCGTACAGGTCCAGAAGGTCAGCGGGGGTGTGCGTGAAGTCAAAACGGTGGGGATAGGCCTCTTCCCCGAGTCTTACGATCTCCTCGAGATTTTTCTGCCTCTGCCGGTACTGGTCGAGCGGTTCAAACGGCAAGCGCGGCCCCTTAAGAAAACGGAGCGAGTATAGGTGCCGGGCGGAGGGAGCGTCAAGGAAAGGGGGTTCGGGCCGGGGGTGTGCTGGTATAATCGGCACTTTCGCGCTCGAGGACGGACTTGGGCAAGACACGGAAGCGCACAATCCTCTCCGTTTGGCTGGGGCGTCTCTCGGCCGAGAAGGCAGCGGTGTACGAGCCTTCGGTGAGGGAGCTGGAGACCGGGTACAGCCTGATGAGCGTAGCGCTGGATGACGGGCTGCTACGGAACGAGGCGGGAGAGCTACGGGCTGCGCGGGCGACCGCGGACCTGTGCGGAGCGCTGGCGGAACGGCATGCGGCGCTGTTGTGCGGGGCGCTGGAGACGATGGAGCGGCGCTCGCAGCATTTCGGGACGCTTCCGGAAGTGGATCCGCTAGACCCGGAGACGTTCCGGACGGAGGGGGCGCGGAAGGCGAGCTTCTGGAACGCGCTGCTGCACCGGGTTCTGTTCAGTGCGAGACAGCGGTGGCTGCACAAACTGCGCACGCTCCAAGAAATCCTTTGGGAGGTGCGCGAGACGTTTCTGGATACGGCGGCGGATCTTGCCGACGGCGTCTCGCTGGAGCCCGTGAGGGGCTGGGCCACGCTGGAACAAACGCATGACGACTGGAACACCTGCCTGCAGGAGGCTACGATTTTGCTGAAGTGTCTGCTGACGACGCTGGCGCCCGGAGAAGTGGAGGACTTGAGAGGGGAACTCGAGGAAAAAAGGAAAAGGGCCGAAGAGCAGCCCTCGCAGTGGCGGGAACGACGAGCACGGAGGGCGAAAAGGACCCGCCGCGAAGGGCATGCGAAGGTCTAACGGCGCCGCCTGAGGTGTAGGACAACTCCCAGGGAGGCAGACGCATCCGATTTGCATGGAATGCGTCTGGACGGGTTTCGTGGCCCGACCAAGACGAAG
>DASPSB010000367.1:0-4048 GCA_035624135.1 Candidatus Acidiferrales bacterium
GATCTTCGATCGGCTTCATCACTCTGGCGCACGATGCCGCGGTGCGAGCAGGTGTCTTTCTGCACGTCTCGACCTATTTCGGAGCGGTTGTCAGCACCGGACTCACGACGATGCAGGTGTGGGAACCCCTGCGGGAGAAAGTTTCCCGCGAGGAACTGATCCGATTCTGGGCGCCGATCAGCCCGTTTCCCTACGTTCACCGGATCAGGGCCGGGACGCAGCGCGCTCTGATGGTGAGCGGAAAGTACGACCCCACCTTCTGGCCGGAATATTCCGAAGAACTGTTTGACGCCCTGAAGCGGGACAACATCGAGGTCGAACGATTGCTGCTGCCGTGCGGGCATTACTCGCTCGCCCTGATCCCGTTTGCCTGGATTGTGGGGGCGCGATTTGCGGCATTCTTCCTGCGAACCCTCTCATCGTAAACGCACAACCCGCCTGCGGCAGGCCGGCGTACCGTGCCTCTACATGATCAGGTCCGCGATTTCGCCCTGGCTGAGCAGTTCAGCCACGGCAGCGATATCGGCTGCCATGCTGCGGTCATGGTCCATCCTTGCGGAGACGCGGCGCACTGCCGCATGGATGCGGCGGGCAATCGTTCCGGTTTGAAGCGGGGCAAGCAAGTCGATCCCCTGGCAGGCGCACAGGAGCTCGATGGAAAGGATGTTGCGCAGATTGTCCAGCATCGGCCGCAAGCGGCGAGCCGCCGCCATCCCCATCGAAACGTAATCTTCCTGGTTGGCCGAGGTGGGAATCGAATCCACGGAATGAGGCGCGGCAAGAGTTTTCGTTTCGCTTGTGAGCGCTGCGGCGGCGACCTGCAGCATCATGAAGCCGGAATTGAGGCCCGGATTCGCCACGAGAAACGCAGGAAGGAGGCTCGTGTGGGGATTGGTCATGTGCTCGATGCGGCGCTCGGAGATGCCTGCAATGGTCGCAAGGGCGAGCGCCATTTGATCCGCGGCAAGAGCCACCGGCTGGCCGTGAAAATTTCCGCCGCTCAACACGGCTTCCGGCGCGTGATCGGTGGCCGGAAACACCAATGGATTATCGGTGGCGCTGTTCAGTTCGACTTGAAGCGTGGCCGCGGCCTGGTCCAGTACGTCGCGCGCGGCGCCATGCACCTGCGGCGTGCAGCGAAGGCTGTACGCGTCCTGCACGCGCGGGTCGCGCTCCGTGGATCGGTGCGATTCGCGAATTTCGCTCCCAGCATTGATGCGCCGCAATCGTTCCGCAACAGCCGCCTGACCGCGCAATGGCCGGGCATGTTGAATGCGCTCATCGAATGCCGTCGGGCTTCCACGCAGGGCGTCCAGTGAAAGCGCTGCGGCAGCATCCGCCGTGTGGGCGAGCAGCCATGCTTCGCGGAGAGCCAGTGCGCCCAGTGCGAGCATGCCCTGGGTTCCGTTAAGCATCGCTAGTCCTTCTTTGGCTTCCAGCGCCAGGGGTGCGATGTCTGCGCGCCGCATGGCTTCGCCGCCCGCGATCCGCTCGCCGTGATAGAGCGCCTCGCCTTCGCCGATGGCCACTAACGCCAGATGAGCCAGCGGGGCGAGATCGCCCGAGGCGCCGACAGAACCCTGGGAGGGGATTACCGGGTGTACGCCGAGCGCAAGCATCGCGCAGAGCGTTTCGATCACAATGGGCCGTACGCCGCTCAGGCCTTTAGCCAGGGCGTTGGCCCGCAGGAGCATCATGGCGCGGGTTTCCTGCTCGCTCAGCGGGGCGCCTACTCCGCACGCGTGGCTCCTAACCAAATTCACCTGGAGCTGGCGCACCTGCTCGGGCGCGATGCGCACGCTGACCAGGTCGCCAAATCCGGTATTGATTCCGTAGGCGGTGGCGCCGGAGGCCAACAGACGATCTACCACGGCTCGCGAAGCCTCGACCCGGCCGCGTGCCTGCGCCGCCAGCGCGGCCTCGCGCCCGTGGAACACAATGTCGTACAGTCCGGCAAACGTCAGGTCATTTCCGGTGAGTTGCAGCAGATCCATGCTCAGAAAGCCGTTCCGGAGGCCACATTTACATCGACGTGGAACCGCAGGCGGTTCCCTGAATGATACTGGCGCATTGCCGCGAGCACCTCCGTGTCGAGCTGGGCGCGCTTATCCGGCGCGAGGGCCGCAATCAAAGGACGGAAGGGCGCAGCAACTTCGCGAAATTCCTGCCAAAACTCTTCCGGCGCCCCCGGCCTTTCGCATTGAATCCGATGTGCTTCCTCCCGAACCGGGTCGAACCCGGCCTCCTTCATTACGTCGGCGAGAGTGCCGGGCGCTGCGAAACGGAAGATATGGGGGGCATCGGGTTCGGGCTCGGGAATAGAGACATGGCTCCGCAGCACGCCCGCAGTCATTGCAAAGAACGGCTGCTGGGGATGGCCCCATACGACAAAGGTGGCGCGTCCGCCGGGCAAAAGCACGCGGCGGCACTCGCGCATCGCGCCCACCGGATCGGAAAAGAACATCGCGCCGAAGCGGCAAGTGACGCGGTCAAACACGCGGTCGGGGTAGGGGAGCGATTCCGCGGCCGCCGGCCGAAATCGAATGTTCGAAAGACCCGCACGTTGCGCGTTTTCCTGCGCGATCGCCAGCATCCCTGCGCTCATGTCCGTCGCAGTCACGTGGCCGTTGGGACCGACCGCGGCGGCTAGCGCGAGCGCTGGCTGGCCGCTCCCGCTCGCCAAATCGAGGATGGCCTGTCCTGGGGACGCGTCCGCGGCGGCGAGCAGCGCGCGCGTCACGCCGTCGAATACCTGAAAATTGGAGCGGCTCCATTTCCGCCACGCTGCGATCGTCTCGGGATCATCCCAGTCGCGCCGCACGCGATCCTGGAAGACTTCTGCCCGCGACTGCGGCGCAGGGCTCATTTTTGCCGTCCGCTTGTCATCAAGTCGGCGAGCGCACGCGCATACTTATCCGGAAGCGAACGCACTTTCATCTCCCGATCCGCCACCAAGTGAGCGGTCTCACCCTCCGCCAGTAGCGCGCCATCCGCATCCCGCAGCACGCTGTAGCCGAATCGCAGGACGGGCCCGCGCATTGCCTTCAGTTCAGTGCGGATGCGCAAGAGGTCGTCATACCGCGCCGGGCCTTTGTATCTGCAACTCGCTTCGGCCACAAGGATGTAGCATCCCTCTTCACGTTCCAGAGAACGGTAGTCGAATCCCAGCTCGCGCATCAGCTCGACCCGGCCCACCTCGAACCACGTGAAATAGTTGCCGTAATAGGCTACGCCCATCTGGTCCGTTTCGGCGTAGCGCACCCGTAACATGGTTTCGGAGAAGTGTGCCATTCGGCTCGAAAGTGTAATGGCACGGGTGGAGGGAGACAAGCCGCGCGTGAAAGGCGGCGGCCGATTACCGATGTGGATATGCTGGAATCGTAGCTGACTGCGGTGTATGATGCGTCGCTCGGAACTAGTCTCCAACGGGCTCCCGCCCATGTCTGCGCCCGACAAGTCGGACGGCCCGCGCCGACGCGCGTTTCCGTGGAAGCGCCTATGGTTTCCTCTCGGCGCCGTCGGCCTGTTCGCCGTCATCGGCGCCGCCTACTATACGCTTCAAGTCACTTCGCAGCAGCGCTATTTTACCGAGCGGGCCTTCCGAATCCTCGCTTTCCAGGACGGCACACTCTCCAACGGTGCCGACGGCATGCGCAGCGTTTTCTCCTCCTCGAGTTTTTACACCCAGAACGGCAGGCTTGTGGACGGGCTGCACGAGCAGTCCGCCAAGGAGTACCTGGAGGACAATCTCGCAAGCTTTGGCCTGGTGAACGGCACGATCGTTACCCGCGTTACGAATTCTGACCACAAGCAGCACCGAGACGGGGTGTTCCGTCTGATGCTGACCGATTGGAGCGGCGGGCTTCGCGTGCGCGCCCAGTATCGCTTTCCCAAGGAGCAGGTCGCGCCCGCCGAAGGCATCGCGCCGTGCACCGTGTTTGTGGATGCGCTCGGCGGCGAAAGCACACCGGCATGCTTTTTTGCCCAGGCCGACTTCAACTTGGAAACCAACATTCGTGAAGCGATAGAGAGTACCAACGAGCAATTC
>DASPSB010000370.1:0-5949 GCA_035624135.1 Candidatus Acidiferrales bacterium
ATTCGTCTCGTGAGCTCCATAGCCGCAGCGGCGCGCCGTCCGGCCCAAAGCGATATACGTCGCTCCCACCGCCAAGGACAGGGAAGGGCGTGAAGGCCACCTGCGGCGTAGCCGTAAACGTAATCACTGGCCCTGTGGCGCCTTGTGTTACTTGCGGCGTCGGCTGCGCCACGGGCGGAGTTGCCAGCGCGGCCGGCGGCTTGTCGCCCACCGCCGCCGCGTAGAGATTGCCCGAAGCGTCCGCGAGCAGCGAGGTTACTTCTTTCTTCGACGTTTCGTAAATTACGAACCCGTGCGACGTCTTCGACTTCGCATCGGCCTCCACGCGCACCACCAGCCCGTTTGGCTCCGTCCCCGCGTAGAGCCGCCCCCTCGCGTCCACGGCCATCGCGCGCACATGCGTTTCCTCGGTCTTGTAGAAAAGCTCGCCCTTGCCGTCAGCCGTCACGGTGAAGATTTCGCCCTTGTCGCCCGTGGCTACGTACAGCACTCCATCCCGGCCGAACACCAGCGCCCAGATGTATTTCCGCTGGGGATCGAAAAACACGCTCTTTTCGCCCTTCGGCGTGACGCGGTACACCTTTCCATCCGGCGATGTCGCCACATAAAGATTGTCGTGCGCGTCCACGGCCAGCGCCTGCGCCGCCATTTCCGCCGATTCGAATACAACCGTTGGCGCGCCTTTTTCCTCCAGCCGCAGCACTTTCGCCGTCGAGCCGCCCGCGGCATACACGTGGCCTTGCGAATCCGTTGCCAGCGCCCACAGGTACGCCAGATTGGGATCCGCCAACTGTTGGAAACGAGGTGCGGGCACCAGCCGCCCGTCGCTCCGCAGCGCTACGCCCTTCGGCGTCCCTTTCTCGAAGTCTTCATAGGAGGTCTGCCGCCAAAAGCGCATACGCTCGGCGGTCGCGGGCAGCGCAGCCAGCAAGCCCGCGGCAGCGACTGCCGCGGCACACGCCGCCGCGAGATTTCTGCGGGTCGAAAACATGGATGGTCCTTTCAGGATTTAATCAGCACAACGGCAATTTGCTCTTCTGGTCCGAACGCGCTATGGCCCCCTCGGCAGCCGGCTACTTTACTTTGATTTGCAGCGATTGCTGGCCGGAAATTACCTGGTTCATCGGCACCGACCATTCCCCGGCTAGCGATTCCTGCAGCAATGTCGGCCCGCCTATCGTGTGTCCCGGCCGGAGGACCTCGATCTCGCTCAGCGGCGCGTTGGGAAGCTGCTTGTCTTCCACCAGCAGCGTGGGCGCAGGCTGCATCAGGGCCACGTAGAGACGGTTGTTGCGCCTCTCGCGGTTCAGCACTCGAATCAACTGTTCGAGCCCGGCCAGCCGCGCCAGCCCGCTGAAGGCCATTCCGTTGCTCATGCGGTTCAGCGTGTCGGCGTCCGACACCACGACCCGAAGCGTGCCGCGCGCCGCCATCGGTATCGTCACCGGCACCTCTTCGAGAAACGGCGTTCCGCGGTATGGCCGGATCTGCACTTTCACCCGCACCTGTTCGCCCGGCTCGGCTTCCGTCCGGTCTGTCCACGCGTTTTCGATGAATCCCTGTCGCCGTTCCGGAATGCTCTCCACGCTCACGTTCACGCCCGTCACTTTGGGCAGTTCGTAAGGGTTCGTATACACGCGCTGGAACATCTGCTGCACCATGAGCGCCACAAACAGCCCGTCGGGAATCCCGAAATCACTGGGCGCGAACATATTGTCCATCTCGACCGGGGAATGGCCCTCGATATCCACGTGGCCGGTGAGATGCAGTGTGGTGCCGTCGCTATAGACCGGGTTGGCCACCAGCCCGTTGAACGTAGCGATGGCCAGCAGCAGCGGTGTCAGCTTCGGATTTTCCGCCACCTCGAAATGAAGCGACTTCGTGCGCGCCGGTGTGGTGACGTCCAGGTTCACCGGCACCAATCGGGGTGGCGCGCCCAGCCGTCCCGCAACCGCGGAGATGCGGTCGTAATTAATTGTGCCGATCACCCCGCCCGAATTCATGATTTTGGTTGAAGCAAACGACGACACCATCGTGGTCAGCACTCGCCCGCGCGACATCGGCAGCGCCATCCGGCCAAAATTGAAAACGGGGTGGCCGCACACCAGCACGTGCCCGTCCACAATCGCCGTTACCGAGCAGCCCGCCTGGATTGAGAGGTCGCCCGTGGCCAAAACGATTCCGACCATCTGGCCCGGCTGGAGATTGGCGTCGTCCGGCTGCGCCGCCGCCGTGCCTCCTTCCACTGCCGTCATTCCATAGCTCGCAAATTCCGGCGCGAACCGTTCGATCGCTTCCTTCGCGAATCCCGAGAAAAGCAGCGGGGTCTCAATCGGCGAGAGATAGCCTCCCGAAGGCAATCCGGCCTGCAGGAGGAAGCGATCCGCAACTGGATAGTGCGAAGGCGCTGCGGCTTCCTGTGCCATGGAGACGCTCGGGTAGTTCCCGGAGAAGGGAACTGGCGCGGCGCTCCAAGGGCCGGACGCATCTGCGGTGGCGGATTGCCATCCGCTTGTCGGGGCTGTGAGCCCCGGTTCCGTGACAGCCGGGGCTGCCGTCCCGGATTCTGCGCCGGCACGCTGCGCGGGAGTAGTGGCTGCGTCCGACGCGTCCGCTTCGAGCATTTGCGCGATGGGCGTGACGCCCCCCAGCGCTTCCTTTGTGAAAATTCCAAACTTTAGCGATAGCGCGCCCACCAGCCTCCCATCGATATACACCGGGCTCCCGCTCATCCCCGCCGCCACTCCTACCTCCGTGGCGCGGTCGCCCACCAGCCTCACCAGGATGATGTCCTGCTTTGGACCCATTAGATTCGGCAGGATGCCGATCACCTCGAGCTCCAGCTTCTCGATCTTGTCCCCCTCGATGATCGTGTACACCTCGCCGCGCATCCCGGGTTTCACCTGGTCGAGCGGCAGGACGTTGTCCAGCGGTCCCGTTCCGGCGGCAAACACCTTCGCCGCCAGCGTCAAGGCGAGTAGCAGCGCGGTCAAAATCAGCAGTCGTAACGCTAAACGCATACAATTCACAATCTTCATATTCTACTTGATTCGTCCGCCTCCCGCAGGGTTTTCCGGGATCGGTACTGTCCGTTGCGATGCGTCACCTGCCCGTGCTGCTAGAATCGCCCTATGGCCAAACAGGTCATCGCGCCCGCGCGTTCGCTTTCCGGCGGATTCATCGTCCCCGGCGATAAATCCATTTCCCACCGCCTGGCCATTCTTGCCGCGCTGGCCGAGGGGCCGAGCGAAATCGCCAACTATTCGCCCGCAGCCGACTGCCGAAGCACGCTCGAGTGCCTGCGCCGCCTGGGCATCGCTGTCAAATCAGATGGCAAGGCCCGAAAATGGAAAGACACTCCGGAATATCCCTGGAGCACTCCACCGGTCGAAATCCAGGGTGCGGGGCTGGCCGGCTGGCGGAAACCGGGGCGAACGCTCGACGCGGAAAATTCCGGCACCACGATGCGCCTGCTGGCTGGCGCGCTTGCGGGCCAATCCTTCTCCTCCAAATTGACCGGCGACGCTTCGCTCCGCAGCCGCCCCATGCGCCGCGTGATCGATCCTCTCGTCGCCATGGGTGCGCGCATCCGCGCCCGCGATGGCGGCTTCGCCCCGCTCGAAATCACCGGTGCCCCGCTCCACGCCATCGAATACACGCTTCCCCTGGCCAGCGCCCAGGTCAAATCGGCGGTGCTTCTCGCCGGCCTTTTTGCCGGCGGCACCACGGCCGTTATCGAGCCCGTACGCACCCGCGACCACACGGAAATCGCCCTCACCGACTTCGGCACCTCCGTCCGCCGCAAGGGAAACCGCATCGAAGTTGCTGGCGGACCGCGCCTTCATGGCCACGCAGTCATTGTGCCCGGCGATCTTTCCTCCGCAGTCTTTCTGATTGCCGCAGCTCTGATTCTCCCCGGCTCGAATCTCCTGCTCGTCCATGTGGGGCTGAATCCCACCCGCAGCGCCGTCCTTGATTTTCTCTCTCAAATGGGCGGCTCGTTGCGCGTGGCCCGCATCGAGGAGCACTACGGGGAACTCGTCGGCAACCTCGAAGTAACTTCGGGGAATTCCGTCGCCCTTCGCGGCGGCAAGATCGCGGGTGCGGGCGTAGCCCGCATGATTGACGAGCTACCCATGCTCGCCACCATGGGGCCGTACACGGAAGAAGGTATCGAAATCCGCGACGCGCGCGAACTCCGCGTGAAGGAAAGCGACCGCATCGCCGTCCTGGCCGGAAACCTGCGGCGCATGGGAGCGCTCGTCGAAGAATTCGACGATGGCCTGCGCGTTGCCGGGCGCGCGGAGACGCGCGGCGCGGGCCTGCGCGGCGCCGAGGTGGACCCGCACGGCGATCATCGTCTGGCGATGGCTCTGGCCGTGGCTGCCCTGGGCGCGCGCGGCGAAACGCGTATCCGCGGTGCCGAGTGCGTGGCCGTTTCCTATCCAGACTTCTTTCGCGATTTGAATTCCGTGGCGCAGCGTTGAAGGGCGGCGCAGTCGCGCGCCGCACGGCCCTCGGCTAATCCGAAGGCTTCAGGCGGATCGGTCCGTACGAGGTATTCAGCGTGATTTTGGGTCCTTTGGCGCCCACTTTCCCTGCCAGCAGCGCGTCGTTTCCCTGTCGCGTAACTTTCAGCGCGCTCGTGTCCAGCTCGTCATCGATATCGCCCGAGCGCGATGTCGCGGAAATCTCGAACGCCGATTTTCCCGGGATGGCCAGCTCGATCGTTCCCGAATCGTCGCTCAGATCGATTTCCTCTTTCGGCGCCGCCGTCAGCCGCAGCGAAATGTCGCCGCGCTTGTTTTGCACGCGGATGCGTCCGGTCAGGTCTTCGAGCGAAATCGTCTTGTCGTCCGTGGTCAGCAGGATCGGCCCCGCCGCGTTTTCCACGTGCACGTCGCCCGATTCGACCGTCATGCGCCCCGGCAGCCCGCCGATGGTCAGGTCCGTATGCGAGGAAACAAAACGCGCGCCCTGGACCACATTCCGCGCAGTGATGGGCCCGTAGAATTCGCCGTCAATCGTCGCCGCGCCTTTGACGTCCGTGACTTCCACTTCGCTTCCTTTGCCCGAGATGTGCACGTTTCCTTTGGCTTCGGAAACCCGCGCGTCGCCTCGGCCCAGATCCACCCTCACGTCGCCTCCAATGTCGCGCACGTCCACATCGCCCCGGCTGCAATTAGCCGTCACGCTTCCGCTCACTCCATTCACGTGCACGTCACCGTGTCCGGTGCGCAGGTCCAGCCCCACGTTGTGCGGCAGGTGCACCTCAAAACTCACGCGTGCCGACTCCTCGCGCCCGCCCCCTGCGCCGGCCTCCAGGCTCACGTCGCGCCCCGATTGCTGCACGTTTACCTGCGCCTCCGCGGCGCGCGTGTGGGCCTCTTCCTCGGACATTGCATAGCCCGTCTTCCGCACCAGCACGCGCAACTGTTTTTCGTCACCCGTGGCGTCTACCGTAATGTCGCCAACCCCCGTTGAGATGCGCACCACTGCGCCCGGCTCCAGGTTACGCGCCGGCAACTCCTGCGAAGTGTCCGCCGACTCCGTAAACGGCATGTCCCCCGGCTCCGTCTCCGGGATAAACTCCGGGATTTTCGGCACATACGAGATGGCCACGCCCACCAGAACCAGCATGATCAGCAGGAAGATTTCGCCGCCGCGCAGTCCACGCCGTCCCGTCCCGCTTAGATTCTCCACCAGCCGGATCACGCCCCAGATAATCAGCAGCGCCGGCCACCACCTCCCCAGCAGCCGCCACTGGATGAGGTCGGGCCGGAAGTTATGGATCAGGAAAAGCGTTCCCACAACGACTAGGAACACTGCACCGACCGCTGATCTACGTGGAGCCCCGTTGCTCATATCATTTTCTCCGGAGAAAGCCGCCGGTCGTCATTCTCCTGCTCACGGCGTCGCGCCGGGTGGCGGGGGCGCATTGGGCGGTGG
>DASPSB010000381.1:0-2100 GCA_035624135.1 Candidatus Acidiferrales bacterium
GCGCCATCGGTAAGACGGCGGCCGCCGCACAAAGGTTCGCCTGATTCCTTGCGCCCGGTTTCTATATAGGTGAGCACCGTCTCCATCTGCGCACGATCGACGCAGGGACCGATCTCGACCCCGGCTTGCATACCGTCGCCCACCTTGAGCCGGCGGGTGCGCGCCACGACGGCTTCCACGAATTTGTCGTAGATGGCGTCCTCGACAATCGCGCGGCTGGTGGCCGTGCACTTCTGGCCGGTAGAAAAGAACGCGGCATTCACCACGTTTTCGACGGCGGAAGAGAAATCGGCGTCGGCCAGCACGATGGTGGGATTCTTGCCGCCCATTTCAAGCTGGATGCGCAGACGCCGCTTGCTGGCTTCGGCGTGCAGCCAATCGCCGATGGCGCAGGAGCCCGTGAACGACACAGCCTTCAACGGCTCGGCATTCACCAGCGCCTTGCCCAGCGCACCGCCGGCGCCGGCTACGAAATTCACCACGCCTTTGGGAATCCCGGCCTCGGCGAGCGCTTCAATCAATCGCCATGCGCTGAGCGGCGCGGCGGAGGCCGGCTTGATCACCACCGCGTTACCGCAGATCAACGCCGGCGCCAGCTTCCACGCCGGAATGGCGCTCGGAAAATTCCACGGCGTAATGAGACCCACCACGCCCAGCGGCTTGCGCAGGGCGAACATGTGGACGCGATCGCGCTCGGACGGAACCAGCATGCCCGGCATGCGCGCGCCCTCGCCGGCGAAGTAGCGGAAGATGTTGATCGAGCGGCGTACTTCGCCTTTGGCTTCGGGCAGCGTCTTGCCTTCCTCGCGCGTCATATCGGCCGCGATTTGATCGAAGCGGCGGTCCAGTATGTCGGCGGCTTTGAACAAAATCGCGCCGCGCGCCGGTCCCGTCATGCCGGACCATCCGGGAAACGCCGCCGCCGCGGCCTGAGCCGCGCGTTCGACATCTTCGGCAGTGCCTGCAACAAACTGACCCACCAGCTCCTGAGTGTTGGCGGGATTGCGATTGTCGAACAGCGAGTTCCCGGCGATCCATTCGCCATCGATGTAATTACGAAAAGTTTCGGCCATGTTTGCGGTTACTCTAAACTTTAACCTTTCTCTAAAACGGGGCCTTCGGCAGGCCGCCATTGGCGCCGTCGGTCCGGAAATACGCGTCGTTCCGGTGGAAGCCGGACATGGAAGCCACTACGTTATCCGGAAAGAGCTGGATCTGCGCGTTGTAATGCTCCAGAATCTCATTGTACTTGCGGCGCTCCACCGCGATGCGGTTTTCGCTGATCGCGAGTTCATCCTGCAGGCCGGGAAAGTCCCGGTTGGACCGTAGCTTGGGATTCGTTTCCGCCAGCAGCAGCACGCGGGAGAGAGCGAGAGAGAGCCGGTCGCTGGCCGCGATGCGGTCTTGCGGTGCATGCGCGCCCGCGAAGGCAGCGCGGGCGTCCTCAAGATTGCGCAGCGCCTTGTCGTCTTTTTTCGTCAACGGCTTGAGCGTCTCCACAATCCTCGGGACCAGGGCCGCACGCTGCTCGAGAGCTTCATCCACTTTCCCCCACTGCACCGTCAAGGACTCGGTCTGCGTTTCGAGGCCGTCATAAACATCGATCAGTTTGAAAGCCGCAGCCACGCCCGCCACGATCAGCACCGGGACGAAAATCAGCAGCCTTTTCTTCTTCACCGCGATGCCCTACTTCGCCAGCTTGTCCACAGCCGCGGCCACCGCGGAAATTCCATCCAGATAAGGCCCGAGCAGGGCCGCCGGGTCCAGTTCGCGCGCTTTTGCCTGTCCTTCGCGCACAGCAAGGAGGCGCTCGAACGGCGCCGGATCGATGCCGAAGCGGGTTCGCGCCAGATCCAGAGCTTCCCGATGCCGCGCGGGAGATCCCGCGCCGTCCAACGCCAGTGCGTGCCGGAAGAGCACGCAGAAGTTGGAAACCGAATCGAGCAGGAGCGCGCGCAAGAGGCCCGGATCGTGCATTACACCCGCCGCTTTCTGGCGAAGGCGCAGAAGCTTGGCGCGCAAATCGTGCTCCACCTGGGCGCGGTAGAACGAATCGTCGAGCGCAATCGAGGCGAGCACATCGCGGCCGTGGAGAAGGCG
>DASPSB010000409.1:0-5087 GCA_035624135.1 Candidatus Acidiferrales bacterium
GCGCCAGGCGCGGTTGGGGATGCCCTCGGTGTGTTTCGAAGGCCCGCTCCAGGTGCCGTTATCCTGCAGGCCGCCATAGACGTTGTACGGGTCCTGCATATCGTAGGTCACGTGATAGAACTGCGACACGGGTAGCGCCGCTAGCATCCGCCAGTGCCCCCCGCGATCGCTCGAAGCAAATACTCCGCCATCTGTGCCCAGCAGCAGTTGGTTGGAATCCTTGGGGTTGATCCACAGTGCGTGCAGGTCCCCGTGATAGGACTCGCCGATGCCGCTGAACGTCTTGCCGCCGTCGTCGCTCACCGTTAGCCCGTAGCCCGGCTTGTATACGCGTTCAAAATCATTGGGGTCAGCCACCACATAGGCGAAATAGAACGGGCGGCCCTGCACGTTGAACGAGGTGTTCATCTTGGTCCAGTTCTCACCGAGGTCGTCGGACCGATAGAGGGCAGTTTCCTTCGCTTCCACGACGGCATAAACCGTGCTCGGTCGCGAGGGCGCAGGAGAAATGCCGATGCGGCCTAATTCCCCTTCGGGAAGCCCCTTGCGGATCGGCTTCCAGGTTTCTCCGCCGTCGGTCGAGCGGAATATCCCGCTGCCTGGTCCTCCGGAGACGAACTTATAGGGGTAGCGCCGCACCTGCCACATGCCCGCGTAGAGAATGTCGGGATTCTGCGGATCCGCGGCCAGGTCGGCGCATCCGGTGTCCTCGTTCACGTAAAACACTTTTTTCCAGGTCTTGCCGCCATCCTTCGTGCGGAAGACCCCCCGCTCGGCGTTGCTGTTCCACAGATGCCCCAGGGCGCAGACGTACACAATGTTGTCGTCCTTCGGATTCACAACAATGCGGCCGATGTGCTCGGTCTCCGTCAGGCCCATGAGCTGCCAGTTGTCGCCGCCGTCAGTGGTCCTGTACACGCCCGCGCCTACCGAAACGCTGTTCCGCACCCAGGATTCGCCCGTGCCGACCCAAATCGTCTTCGGCTGCGAGGGATCGATGCGCACCGCGCCGATCGACTGGACGTAGTCATCGAAGACGTGCTTGAACGTGAGTCCCCCGTTTTCCGTTTTCCAAACGCCCCCGCTGGCCGCGCCCACATAAATGGTCAGCTTGTCGCCGGCGTACGCATCGATTGCGGCAATGCGCCCGCCCATCACGGCTGGGCCGATGGCGCGCGCGGAAAGATTGCCGAAGGTGTCGGAATCGATCTTGATTTCATCCGCAGCCACAGCTCGCGTTACCAGCAACTCGCCGGCCAGCCCGATTGCCGTACTGACAGCTAATCCGCACAGTATGCGGACCTTCAACCCTTTGACATCCATGTTCTGCCCCCTTTTGCCCAGCCTCCCGGGCTTGTTCGGAGAAATGCCGCGTGTGCAGGGAAACAGAAACCGGCGCGCCCGGCATCTGCTGGTTTCGATTCGCAGCCGTTCCACCTTGCAGACCCGGCTGCCGCAACCGTTTCCGGCTCGCGATGGTCAGCGTCGGCTTGTCCCTGGCTTTTCCGCGGGTTTGGCCGCATCGGCCGGCGGAGCCGGCGGCGGCATGTGGAATTGTGAATCGGCCAGCTCCGGATTGATCTCCACCTTGTCCAGCGTGAGCTTTTGTTTTTGCGGGCTGCCCACCGCCCCGTTTTCGATCGAAAACGGAAAAATCAGTCCACCAATCGTTCGGAAGTCGCTGTAAACCGATTCCATCTCGACTTCGTTGCCGTGCATTTTTGTCTTGGTGATGCTTTTCACTTCCAGCCCGGAATCGACATCAATGAAGCTGGTCTCTACGTTTCCGTTCTTCCTGGTCACTTTCAGCTTGTAAGCGTCGGAGCCCTCCACCTTCTCTTTGCCGAGAAATTCCACCGTGTTTCCCTTGGTCTTGTAGTCCATCAGCGGTCCGTCGAAGTCGGCTTGGTCTTCCATTTCTTTGATGTCGTCCGCGGCCATCGGCTCGGCGTCCTTTTTTCCCTGGAAGGGCATCACGTCCCATCCAGCTTTGCCGTCGTAGGCCTGAATGCCCGTCATCCCTTGAGCGGTAAACTCCATGCGCACCATTCCGGGACGCTTGAGGAGCAGCGTAATCGGAATCACCATTCCCGGCCCGAACTCTCCCTTCCCCGTAAAGCGTAGGGAATTTACTGCCCGCAGCTTCGTTTCGCCGCCTCGAGCCTCGATGCTTTTGGCGATAATCTCGTCAACCGTCTGTGCCGCCGCGGGGAGTGCGAAAACCGCCGCTGCGGCGAGACACATGGCAACTTTCTTGAACATAGTCACACTCCTCGGCTAAAGGTTTGGTTTCAGGAACTATCCGCCGTAGTTGATACGCGGGCCCCCCTGAGAAAGTTTCCGCGGAGCCGGGCGGCACGACGCCGCGTGCAGTTCGTCGGGGACGCGTCTTAGTCTAATGCATCCCGGACAGTGAAAATAGGGAATTCGGCTCGGCCGGGGGTAGAATGTGGGATTCGTATCTCCTCGGGGGCGCTTTATGACCACCAGCCATCAGGCCACTTCCTCATACGAAACCGGCTTTTTCCTGAAAGGCAGTTTCCAGACCTCCGGCAAGCCCGTCGAAATCCGCTCGCCTTACGACAATCAGGTCGTAGGCGTCACCTTTGAGCCTGATGAGCGCCAGGTGGAAGCGGCCGTGCACGAGGCTGTAGCCGTGTTTTCGCAGATGGCCAAGCTGCCCTCGTTCCGCAGGGCGGAAATCCTGCGCAGAATCGCTGATGGCATCGATGCCCGCCGGGAGGACTTTGTGCGCACCATGGCGCTCGAAGCCGGCAAGCCGCGCAAAGCCTGCGCCGTGGAAGTGGATCGCGCCGTCCTCAACTTCCGCGCCGCCGCCGAGGAAGCGGTGCGTCTGGGCGGTGAACTTCAGCGTTACGATCTGATGGCTGCCACCAAAAACCGCTGGGGAATCGTTCGGCGGTTCCCGATCGGCCCCGTTCTGGCCATCACACCGTTCAACTTTCCCCTGAACCTGGTGGGTCATAAGGTCGCGCCGGCCTTTGCCGCGGGCTGCACCATTGTGGTGAAACCCGCCCCGCAAACGCCGTTGTGCGCGCTGCTGTTGGCGGAGGCGGTGCAGGACGCGGGCGCTCCTGCGGGCGCGATTTCCGTCCTGCCTTGCTCGAACGCGCAAGCTGAAGGCATGGTGCGCGACGACCGCTTCCGGATGCTCAGCTTCACCGGCAGCACCGCGGTGGGCTGGAAATTGAAGGCCATCGCCGGGCACAAGCGGGTGGCGCTTGAGCTGGGTGGAAACGCGGGCGTAATCGTGCACAGCGACGCCAATCTGGAATTCGCCGCCGACCGTTGCACGCAGGGCGGGTTTGCTTACGCCGGCCAAACCTGTATTTCGGTGCAGCGCATCCTTGTGCACCGCGCGGTCGAGAAGAAATTCCTGGAGCTGCTTGTGGAGCGGGTAAAGGCCTTGGTGGTCGGCGACCCACTGGATCCGAAGACGGACGTCGGCCCCCTGATTTCGCGTGCTGCCGCGGAACGTGTGGACGATTGGGTTGGCGATGCCATTTCCGGTGGGGCCCGCTCCTTGTGCGGCCGCCGGCGCCGCGACTCCCTGTACGATCCGACGGTGCTCGTGGATACCAAGCCGGATATGCCCGTGAACTGCGAGGAGATCTTCGGCCCCGTGGTGACCGTGGCGCCTTACGACTCCTTCGACGAGGCCATCGTGCGCATCAACGATTCGCGCTTCGGGCTGCAGGCGGGCGTCTTTACGCGCGACATCGCAAACGTCTTTCGCGCTTACGAGCAGCTTGAAGTGGGCGGCTTGATGATCAACGAGGTGCCCACCTTCCGCATCGACACTATGCCCTACGGCGGCTCGAAGGAATCCGGACTGGGCCGCGAGGGCCCCCGGTACGCCATCGAAGAGATGACCGAGCCCCGCCTGTTAATGCTGAATCTCGACGCGCAGTGAAGATTCGGCAGCAATGAAGCGAGCCGTTACCCGCGAGCGCAACAAGGCCTACTACCGCGTGCTGCACATGCCGCTGTGGGTCTGGGTGTTCTTCATCCTTCCGGGAAATCTTACTTACGCCTTGTACACGACGGGACCCGGCGCATGGCATCTCTACTGGCTGCTCGGCGTCGTGATCGTGTGCGCTTGGCGGGCCTTCGTTGGCCGGCTGCCGGGATGCGAGTTCCAGCCCTACGTGACTCACTGGGGCGTGAATCAGCCAAACCTGCCCTATCGCGTAGTCTGCTACACGGCCGCCTGGATTGATCTGCTGGTGCCCTTTCTGCTCAACGCGCTCGGAATCGTGATCGCGGTTACAACGAGCCAGTGGCGGCTCGGCGAGCTGTATCGCTGGCTTTATTTCCCGCTGGCTGCCCTCATCGTGCTGGGAACGGTGCTCGACCTCACGCCGCGTGCACGGCGCACCACACGGAGCGAAGGCGCCGAGCGCGCTTGGTTTTACGTGGCCGCCTGGACCGTGGTGCCGGCCCAGCTCGTCGCCTGGGCGGCGTGGCGGCTCGGCGGCCCGCTCGGCCTGGACGCGGCCACTCTCTCTTGGCTGCGCTTCGCCGCTTTCTTCGGCGTGACGGTCGCGCTTCTGTGGTTTGGCCTTGCGGGCAGGCTGCCGCGAACGGAACGCTACGTCGGCGCCGAAGGTGCTCCGGCGATGGAAGGTTCGCCCGGAACGTCCCTCGATGTCGTAGAATCCTGACCGCCGCGCCCGGACCTTTACACGCGATTGGCGATCGTCTGGTTCTGCGTTCTTCAGTTTCAGGAGAACAATCCGCCCCATGCCGCAACAGGTGGTGAAGCAAAAATCTCGGGGATTCATCTGCGTGAATGCCCATCCCGAGGGGTGCGCGCGAAACGTCGAGCGGCAGGTGGAGGAGACTCGTGCCGCAGTCACCCGCGCCGGCACCGGGTCAATTTCTCGTGCCGGCATCCGCAATGCGTTGGTGATTGGCGGCTCGACAGGTTACGGATTGGCGTCTCGCGTCGCACTGGCCTGGGGTTACGGCGCCGGCACGCTGGGCGTCTTTTTCGAACGGCCGCCGGAGGGCGACCGCACAGCCACGGCCGGTTGGTACAACACCGCGGCGTTCCACCGCCTCGC
>DASPSB010000434.1:0-7093 GCA_035624135.1 Candidatus Acidiferrales bacterium
ACAAGTTTTTCGATTTTCAATTGCACGGCGCAGCGCCCGCCGACATCCTACCAAACCCCGGGCAACAAGCGATGCCGCACTCGCAAGGCATACTCAGGATATCCGGGCAGGCTCAGCTTGAGAAACGCGTCTTCCTTAACCGCCCGGTAGAGAATGAATGGCACAAGCGGAAGAAGCAACACCTCAGCGGCCCACGACCCCAGCGCCATTCCGCTGGTCAGACAGACCACAATCGTCGCAGCATACCCCGGGTGCCGCACATATCGATAAGGACCGTTTGTTACCAGCGTGTGCCCGCGCTCCGTCTGAATCCTCACCAACGGAGAGTAGAACCGGTTTACGTGCATGGCCCACACAACAACACCCCAACATACGGCGAACGCAACCAAAGCCACGCACTCCAAGGCCACCGGAACGGACGGCGTCCAGCGGTATCGTCCCGCTTCCATACTCGCCACCAACAGGTGCACCACAAACAGCACGTTAAGCAGGTGGAAGCCCCAGGGCAGTCGCTTTCCACCAGGTCGTCTGCGTTCCCTGGCCAGTTCCGGATCGACCAGGAACATGGCGGCCAGAGTAAGCACTGCGTAAACTCCCAGGTAGGCCCAGAGTCGCGGGACGTCGAACCTTCCTGCGCCGCCGAACAACAGGGCGGCCAACAGGATGCCGGACCCCCAGAACTGAAGCAGCAACTTCCCGCGTCTCATTCGGCTCTCTTGCTCGCGCGCGACGATGGTCGCCAGAAAACCTGCTCGCAGAGCTAGGTCAAATAGAAGAGGCTGAGCCGCGGCAAGCCGTAAGCTTCCATCAAACGGCGACGAAGGTACTGCTGCTCCAGGATTGCCAACTGTTGGGCAGTCATCTTCCGCCTGTAGGGCGCGAGTTGGCGGTCCATCTGCCGCCGGCTTTCCAGAACGGTCGCCTCGTCCGCACCCGCCTGCAACGCGGCGTACAGCCCGTCTTCCATCACCGTCAGGCGACGCTCCAAGTCTTCGAGATCGGGCAGCGCCTGCCCATTCAGCTCGGCGCGGCACTCCTCGAGATGACTGACTGTGTCGGCAATTCGTCGGGCGAGCGCATCGCTATCGAGGCGTGGGTCACGTCCAAGCCGGTTCGCTGCTTCGCGCAGTCGGACCGCATTGCGCGCCAAGTATGCGGCCAGCTCTTCGCGCGAGAATGGCTGTCCGGCTGCCTTCTTTTTTTCCTCTGATTCCGGCCCGCGTCCCGCAGCCGCGTCCTGTGCCGCCACGGCTGCGTCCATCACCGCATCCACACAATACGCCAGGCTTTTCAAGGGCCGCCCGCTCGTCCCGCGCCGCGACCGCGCGTAGCTCTCGAAGGCTCCGTCAATCCCTTTCAACACCGCCTCCAATGGAATCTGCGCTTTCTGCCAGCTTTCCAGGATGGCCCAATCCAGGGGCGAGACCAGAATCTGCGCTCCGCGTTTCCGCCAGAAATACTCTTCGATTTCCGTAAAGTAATTGAAGTAGTTGAAGGCAGTCACGCCCGCAATTCTAGCCCGAATTCTGCCCGGCGACGCGCCCGGTACAGAGCCGTCCAGTTTGCAACCCGCCGTTTGCTGGCGTAATTTCTTAGCTCTATGTCCCATCGCGCCGCGGTGCTCCATTTGAAGCGTGCTGACCCTGTGATGCGCCGCATCATCGCGCGCGTCGGCCCCTGCCTGCTCCAGGAGCGCGTGCAGACAAATCGTCTGCGCGCTCTGGTGGCGGCCATTATCGCGCAGCAGATTTCCTGGCATGCCGCGCGCACCGTGGAGGCGCGGTTTTGCTCTCTCTACGGCTGCGACAGCACAGATCGCCACTCGAGGTTTCCTGAACCGGAACAGATTCTCGGCACGCCCATCCGCAGACTGCGCTCGGCCGGACTTTCCCGCCAAAAGGCGCTTTACATCCGCGATCTTGCTGCCCGCGCTTCTTCCGGTGAACTTCCCCTTACTCATCTCGGCCGCATGAATGACGACGAGATCATCGAACGTCTCACTGCGGTGAAGGGAATTGGACGGTGGACCGCCGAGATTTTCATGTTGATTTCGCTAGGCCGGCCTGACGTTTTGCCCGTGGATGATCTCGGGATCCAGCACGCGATTCGCATGGCCTACGGCCTGCGCCGGCTGCCATCTGAGAAGAAAATGCTCGAGATTTCAGAAGCATGGAAGCCGTATCGGAGTGTGGCCGCGTGGTACCTGTGGCGTTCCCGCCGCGACCAAACCGCCCCAAAGAAATAGAACTGGTTATTTTTTTGGCCTCTTCCCGCTACTCGGCCCGCTGTCTCTTCGTCCGGATGCGCCGCTATCGCGATTCCTTTCCCAAATAATCCTCAGCCCTTCGAGAGTCAGATGCTCATCCACCGCTTCGATGTGCTTCGATCCACGCGCCACCAGCGGCGCCTGGCCTCCCGTGGCCACCACGCGCGTCCCGCTGCCGAGCTGCTGTTTCATCCTGGCGACGATTCCATCCACCAGATCCACATATCCATAGAAGAGTCCCGCCTGCATCGAGGCCACTGTGTTCGTCCCGATAATCTTTCCGGGATCCTTGATTTCCACGCGCGGCAGCCTTGCCGTGCGCGCAAACAGGGCCTCCGCGGCAATTCCCACCCCCGGTACGATCACACCGCCCAGGTATTCGCCTTTTTCTGAGATCGCATCGAACGTGATGGCCGTGCCGAAATCTACGACGATGCACGGACCGCCGTACTTGGCGTGCGCCGCCACCGCATTCACCACGCGATCCGCGCCTACCTCCGATGGATTGTCGTAAAACACAGGCACTCCGGTACGCACCCCAGGCTCGACAAAGAGCGCCTTTGTCCCGAAATATTTCTCCGACATTTCGGCCAGAGTCGAATTCAACGGCGGCACCACCGAGCTAATGATGATTCCCTCCAAATCCGCTTGCTCGATCCCCGCGGTGTGAAACAGGCTGCGCGCCAGGATGCCGTATTCATCCACCGTCTGGCTCCGCGCCGTAGTCAGGCGCCAGTGCGCGGCCAGCGTTTCGCCCTTGTATACACCCAGCACTGTGTTTGTGTTTCCGATGTCGATGGTGAGCAGCATGGCTCAGGCCTCGCGCACATCACCGGCCAGCACCGGCTCGGTCTTTCCGTTTTCTCGTGTCACGCGCAGCACCCCGTTCGGCTCCAGGCCCGCTGTCGTTGCCAAGAAAGTTTCCTTCGCGGTAGCTACCCGCACGCGCTTCCCCTCGTAAAAGCTGGATACCTCCGCGAACCGGCGAAGCACCACCTCGCCGCCCTGCCTCAAAAACTGATGGTAGTACCCGTCCAGCCCGCGCAGCACACGCACTACCAAATCGCTTCGCGAATGCGTCCGTCCCGTCTCGATCCGGAGCGACGTAGCAATCGCCCGTAGATCCGCGGGCAGCGACTCGTGGTTGACGTTTACACCGATCCCCACCACCACAAAATGTACGCGGTCCGGCTCGGCGTGCATCTCCGTCAATATGCCACCGAGCTTTTTTCCGCCGACCAGCAGGTCGTTTGGCCAGCGAAGGTCCACGGTCGTGCCGGTCTGCTCTGTGACTGCATCGCGCACTGCCAGCCCGGCGACGAGCGTAATCAGAGGTGCCTCCACCGGCGTCAATGCCGGGCGCAGCAGCACGCTCATGTAAATTCCGTTCGATTTTTCGGAATGCCACGCGCGCCCCACGCGCCCGCGGCCCGCAGTCTGTTGTTCCGCCAGCACCACCGTACCGTGTGGTGCGCCCTCGTGCGCCATCTCCAGCGCCGCGTCGTTTGTCGATCCAATCTTGAAGAAATGGTGGATGTGCTTCCCGAACGCCGTGCCCTCCAGGCGCCGGCGCAACACCGCGGGTATCAAAACATCTGCTGCTTTCTGGAGGTGATATCCGGTTCGCGCGTGGCCTTTCACGTCCACGCCGAGCGCCCGCAATTTGTTCACCCAGTGGCGGACCCTGTGCCGGCTTACGCCGATCTGCTTCGCCATGCGCGTCCCGCTCACAACAATCATGGGGTTCGCCGACAACAGTTGCAGCAATTCGAGGATTTTTCGGTCGGTGGTTTCCGGAAGTGTTCGTGCGGCGGAGGTATTGCCCATGGCGTGTGCGAGCTTACAGGCGCAGCCCCGATTCGACAAGGAGGCTGAGATCCGCAGCCGGGGCCGAATGGGTCAACGCTCCCACTGCGATGTAATCCGCTCCCGCAGCGGCATAAGCACTCACGTTTTCGAGCGTCACGCCGCCGGAAATCTCCAGTACGCAACCGTGCCGAAGCTGCCTCGCCAGTGCCACCAGCCGAGCGGCCTCATCAGGGATCATGTTATCGAGCAAGAGGGAATCAGCGCCTGCTGCGAGCGCCTCTCGCATCTCCGCCTCGTTCCTGACCTCTACCTGGATTGGCACTGCCTCATCCCACTTCGCGACAGGCGGCGCAAACGACTCGTAGGCAGTTGGCTCCTCGGTTCCACCAGGGCAGGGAAGAAACGCCCTCGCGCGTCGCAACGCTTCCCGCAGGCTGCCTGCCCCCGCGATGTGGTTCTCTTTAATCAGCATGGCGTCGTAAAGCCCCATCCGGTGGTTCAACCCGCCGCCCATCCGTACCGCATATTTCTCAAAGCGCCGGAGCAACGGTAGGGTCTTCCGCGTGTCGCGAATCCGCGTCTTCGAACCGGCCACCGCGCGCACAAAGCGGCGTGTCAGGGTTGCCACTCCCGACAGATGGCATAACAAATTGAGCGCTGTCCGTTCGCCCGTCAGCAACGCCCGCGCGTTGCACTCCACGTGCGCAAGCACAGTATTCGCCGGGGCTTGGTCGCCCTCCGCAATTCGTGCTTCGAACCTTGCCGCAGGGTCGAGTGCCCGGAAGACTCGCTCGGCCAACGGCAGGCCCGCCAGTACCACTTCGCGACGCGTGAGAATCTGCCCACGCGCTCGCAGCTCCGCGGGAACGATGGCGCGTGCCGTCAAGTCGCCCGCGCCGATGTCTTCATCCAACGCGGCCTGCACAAAAAACGCAACTTCTGCTGCATCCCAATCCATGTTGGCGCCGGTCCCAGTGAACGCGACCGGCGTTCATCCCCGCGGACGTCGGCCTATCCCTCCAAGTGTCCCAGCCGCACGCGCAATTTCTCTCTCTCGGCCCTTCGTTCCCCCAGCGCAACTTCTTCAGCCTTGACTACTCTCTCCGGAGCCTTGCTTCGAAACGCCTCATCGCCGAGCCTGGCCGTTTTCGCCTCGATATCCTTCTCGAGCCGCTCCAGCTCTCTCCGCAATTTTGCCGCCTCAGCAGCGCGGTCCACCGCCTCTTCGAACGGAATCAGCAATTCGAACTCCGCGGTGGATCGCACCGCGCCTCGCCCGGGGTCGAGATGCCGTCCCGGCGCGGCCAGCACCACAGAGCTTAGATTTGCCAGACGGAGCAATGCATCTGAATGCTTTTCCAAGAACGACCGGGATACGCCTTCTGCCGGCGCCAGTTCTGCCGCCACGCGCCGCTTCGGATCCAGTTTCATCTCCGCACGGATGTTGCGGGCCGCTGCGATAATCTCCTGAAGCAGGCCCATTTCCTTCTCAGCTTCGGGGTCCAGCCAGTGTTCTGCTACTTCCGGGAACTTTTCCAGCGAGATAGACTCACCCTTGCCATTCGGCAGCCGCGTCCACAATTCTTCGGTCACAAACGGCATAAACGGATGCAGCATTCGCAGGGCCGCTTCCAGCACGGTGAACAGGTTTCGCCAGGTCGCCACCGTGTCGTCGCGGCTGCCGCCTTCGAGGCGCGGCTTCATCCATTCCAGGTACCAGTCGCAAATCTCTCCCCAGAAGAAGTGATAGACCGCGTGCGCCGCCTCGTGGAACCTGTACTCCGCCAGCGCGCGATTGGTTTGTTCGATGGCCGCGGCCATCCGCGAGAAAATCCATCGTTCCGCCAGATCCAGCCCGCCCTCCGCTCGTGCCGTGAGCTGGCGCGCCTCCGGTCCGGCAACCTCCTCGAACGAGATGCCGGCGGCCTCCAGCTTTTGCAAGTTGACAAACAGGAACCGCGCCGCGTTCCAGATTTTGTTTGCGAACGCGCGGCAGCTCAGAATTCGCTCTTCGCTGAGGGCGATGTCGGTGCCCGGCGCGGCCATGACGGCCAGCGCAAACCGGAGCGCGTCGGTTCCGTATTTTTCAATCAGCTCCAGCGGATCCACCACATTGCCGCGCGTTTTGGACATCTTGACGCCGTGCGGGTCGCGCACCAGCGAGTGCAGATAGAGCTGGCGGAAGGGAATTCGCTCGGCGGAGTCGCCGAGCGGGGCGAGTTTCAGCGCCAGCATGATCATGCGCGCATCCCAGAAAAACAGGATGTCGTAGCCGCTGATGAGCAGGCTGTTTGGATAGAATTCCTGCAGATCCTGGGTATCGTCGGGCCAACCCAGCGTGGAGAACGGCCACAGCCCCGAACTGAACCAGGTATCCAGCACATCCGGGTCCTGCTCCAGCTTCTTCCCGCCGCACGTATCGCAAGCCACGGGCGGGCTTGCGGCCTGCGCCCGCCCGTCGACCACCTCGACGCGCGAATCGCGCGCGGGACTCATCCCCCCGCAGTCGCGGCAATGCCATATCGGAATCCGGTGACCCCACCAGAGCTGCCTCGAAATGCACCAGTCGCGAATTCCTTCCAACCAGTTGAGCAGGATTTTCCTCTGATTGTCGGGCACGGTCACAATCTGGTTGTCACGGACTACGGTGAGCGCCGGCTGTGCAAGGGGTTTCATTTTGCAGAACCATTGGATGGAAATCCGCGGTTCGACCACGGTTTTGCAACGCTGGCACACGCCTACCGAGTGGGTGTGCTCGTCAATGCGCTCAATCAGCCCTAATTTCTGCAGATCGGCCACCACCCGGTGCCGTGCTTCCTGCCGGTCCAGTCCGGCATACGCGCCTGCGGCCGCATTCATCATCGCGTCTTCGGCGATCACTTCGATCTCGGCCAGATTGTGGCGTCTGCCAATTTCGAAGTCGGTGGGGTCGTGTGCCGGAGTCACCTTTACGGCCCCAGTACCGAATTGCAGATCGACCAGCGCATCTGCCACCACTGGAATCTTTCGGTTCATGAG
>DASPSB010000015.1:0-4083 GCA_035624135.1 Candidatus Acidiferrales bacterium
GTTTCCGCCGCCGTATCCGCTGTGTAGCGCGGGTGCACCGAGCCGAAGGCAATCAACCGCCGCGGGTCGGCCGAGGCATACTGCGCCACCCAATCGTTCGCCTCGGCGGTGAATCCGGTCACTTCCGGGCTCACATAATTGATGAGGCCGGCGCGATCCACGCCCGCCGCGTCCAGATACTTCAGAAACGCAGCGGGCTTTTCGCAGAACTCCTCCACCTGGGCCCAGTTGGGATGGCCCCGCCGCACCTGCTCCGCGGCCTGCGAATTGAATTGCCGCAGCGGCTGGATGTGCACATGAATATCGGTGATGGAGTACACGAGACTCTCTAAGGTGCCCGCCGTGGGCTGTTAACGCGCTCTCTTTTTGCCGGGCTTGCTGCCTCCGGCAATCCCCCGCAGCGCCTCTTCATCGTATCCCAGCACGATGCGGCTGCCGGCAATCACTACGGGCCGGCGAATCAGGTTCGGCTCACGCGACATCAGCCGGAGAGCCTCAGCGCGCGGCGGGGGATTCTCGCCCATCTGGCGCTCGCGGTACAGCTCGTTTCGCGAATTCAGAAATTTGCGGTAATCCTGTCTGCCGATGAGCGCGTCGAGTTCCGCTTCCGAAAGCCGCTCCGTATTCAAATCCCGCAACTCCAGCTCCGCGCCTGCTTCCAGCAAGAGACCTCTTGCTCTGCGGCAGGATGTTCAACTCGGCTTGTGAAGGAACTTCACTTTGGCCATGGCCGTTTTCTCGCACACCGCCGCGTCAGCGGCCCGTCCACACGGGCGGGCGCTTTTCGAGGAACGCACGCACGCCTTCCACAGCATCGTGCGTCCGGATGAGCTCATCCAGATACAGGTTTTCGATTTCGGTGAGTTCTTTCTCCTCGTCCTTGAAGCCGGCCGTGCGCGTCAGCCGGCGGGTCAGCCGCAAGATGGGCGGGCTGAGGTGCTTCATCTCCGCCAGCAGACCGTCCACCGCCTGCGTCAGCTCGCCGTGAGGCACCACGCGCGTTGCCATGCCCAGGCCGCTCGCTTCCTGCGCCGAAATCGTTTTGCCGGTGAGGATGAGATCGAACGCGGCGTGGCCGGGCATCATCCTGGGCAGCGCCACCATGGCGATGGGAGGAAAGCATCCCAGCTTGATTTCCGGAAAGCCGAAGGTGGCCGACTCCTCGGCCAGGATGAAGTCGCAACACATGGCCAGCTCGCAGCCGCCGCCCAGGCAACGTCCTTCGACCGCCGCGATGGTCACTGCATGTCCGGCGCCCATTTCGTGGAAGACATGATGAAACGCGCCGAGCAGCCGCCCTACCCGCTCCGGGGTATGGTCGGCGACATCGGCTCCGGCGGAGAAGCATCCCCCCGCGCCACGGAAAATAATGAATTCGTGCTGCGCCGGCAGGCGCACCAGCGCTTCGCCGATTTCCGCCACCATGTCGATGTTCAGGATGTTGAGCGGCGGACGGTCGATCATCACGCGGGCGACGCGTTCGCTGCTTTCGATTCGCAGAAAGCTTGCTGTGGTTGTTGGCGACACCAGACCCCCTCCCCCGCTCCACCGTGCAGCTTCGGCGGCGTCCCGAGCGGCCGCCGCCAAGGTTTACTTTGCATTCGCCCCGTTTTTAGGCCTCCGCGACGGGCTGCTTTGGCGCAATCCATTGCGGCTCGTTTGCCTCGATATCCGCGAGCAGCTTCAGATCCTCTTCGCCCGGCAGGACCTCGCGCAGGTGCTCTCGATAGGCGCTCTCGTCCATCAGGGTCCCGTGCACGCACCAACGCTGGCCCGCAAATTCGCCGATGCGGCGATTGAACTTCAGGTCGGGCACGTAGAGTTTGGGCTGCCCCGCGGGCACATGCTTGTTGATTTGCTCCACCAGTTGGCAACACTCCTCGTGGTATAGCTCGCGGCTGTGCTCGTTGATGTGGCCCAGGTCAGCCGCATTCTGATTCCTCGGCTCGTCGTAGCGGCCCTTGAGCCCCCACACGTAGAACCAGTGCGCCGAACTCGAGCGGTCCACGCCGAACAGGTCATAGCTCACCGGGATCCATTTGTTGATGTACTTCTGCACGACGCTGAGCGGGACCACGCCGGCGCGCACCACGCGCTTCAAGCCGTCCTGGCCCGTTCCGAGGTGGAACGACTCTTCGCGCAGCATGGGCGTCATGGATTGCGCGAGCGGCTCGAACGCCGAATAGCTGAGCATGGTGAGCTGGAATTTTCCGTCCCGGTCCACGAAGTCGGTGTAGGTGAAGAAATCGAGCCAGTTCCGCACGTCCTGGTTGAACGCGCCCAGCAGCCGTTTACTTTCAAACGCCCGGCGCTCCAGCATTTTCTGCGCTTCGATTCGCCCGCCGTGCCCGAACTGGTGAATCAGGAGATGGCACATCTGCCAGCCGTGCCGCATTTCCTCGGTCACCACGCGGCACAGGGATTGCCGGTCGTGCTCGGAGGGTGCGCTCTCAAACAGCCGCCGCTGTTGCTCCACGGAAGCGAATTCTGTGTCGCCCTGATAGATGATCAGGTTCATCAGGGCGTCCCGGACGCGCTGGTCCGGCACATCGATCACTCTGCGCCACTTCGGGCGCCCCTTGTAGTGGCCGAATTCGATTTCGTTCGAGCGCATGGGCCCGAATTTGGCCTCAAATTTGTAGCCAGTGATTTCCGGGTAGGCCACATTGATGTCCCGCTGCCATTCCCGGAACAGGTCCACCCAATCGTCAAAGTTCGTTATCCGCGTCGCCGCCATCTATTTCTCCCTCAGCACCCGGCCAGGATGCTGACCCTGAGCCCGCATCGCGGGCGAAGGGTCTCCGGCCCTGCCTCCCTACTTCCCTTCAAACTTCGGTGCCCGCTTTTCAAAAAACGCCCGAATGCCTTCCGTGCAGTCCTCGGAAGCAAAGCATTTTGCCTGCTGCTGCGCCTCGAGTTCGAGCGCGCGCTCCAGTTCCGCGCGCTGCGATCCAAACAGCGTCTGCTTGACGGCGCGAACCGCCAGCGGCGGGCCTGCGGCAATTTGTGCGGCGAGCGCCTCGGCCGCGGGCATCACCTCCGCCTGGGGCACGACGCGATCCACGGCCCCAAACCGCAACGCTTCCTGCGCGTTGATCATCTGGCCCGTATAGAACATCCAGGCGGCTCTCGATTCGCCCACCAGCCGCGGCAGGAGATACGTCCCGCCATAATCCGGGAACAACCCCACCTTGGCAAAATTCTGGCCAAACACCGCATCTTCGCTCGCGATGCGAATGTCGCAGGCCAGCGCGACGTTCATTCCCGCTCCCGCTGCCGGTCCATTCACCGCGGCAATCACCGGCTTCTCGGTCGTGCGCAGTGCCAGGATGAGCTTCGTACCGGCAAGCAACAGCGGCTCGAGTTCCGCCGCACGGCCGGCCTCGCGGTAAGACTTGATCATTGCCAGATCGCCGCCCGAGCAGAACGCGCGCCCCTCGCCCGTCAGAATCATCGTACGCACGGCGGGATTCGCTGCTCCGCGCTCCACGGCCGACGCCAGCGCCTGACCGAGCTCGGGATTCAAGGCGTTCAGCTTTTCCGGCCGGTTCATCCGCAGGGTCAGCACACCCCCGCTCAGCGACTCGAGCAAAACCGGCGCGGTGGCAGCGCCCGCCTCAGTCACGGCCGGCACCCTTGGCGCGCGCCGCCCCCTGGCCGTTCACCAGCCCAGCGAGTTGCCGGAAATGGTGGAGCTTCTCCGTGTGCGTCTCCGTCGTATTCTGCCCGCTCGTGGAAGGCAGCACGTAGACCTGCGCGCCGTAGAGCTTTTCCTTCTGCAATCCCATTTTCGCCGGGCGGCCCGAAAACTTTTCGTACACCAGTTTCCCGTTGAAGGCGATCACCCGCGGCGCGTGCTGCTCCAGCTTCTGGCCGAGAATCACGCGCCCCTCGGTGAAATCCTCCCGCCGGATCTCCTCAATGCCCCGCGAGGGCCGCCTCACCAGGTCCGTCAGCCCAATGCCGAATTCGAGCAGCCGCCGATCGTCTTCCGGTTCGAGTGGTTCGGGGATCAATCCCGACTCGTAAAGCAAAGGCCAGAAGCTGTTTCCGCGCCCTGCGTAATAGTGCCCGGCGCGCGCC
>DASPSB010000017.1:0-6915 GCA_035624135.1 Candidatus Acidiferrales bacterium
GCCGGCACTCTCTTCCTAAACCGTTCCGACCGCAGCTACCGGAGAAAAATTCAGGAAGCGCTACTCGCCATCCAGATCGAGCGCTACTACACCAAGCGCCAGATCCTGACGATGTACTGCAACCAGATTTATCTCGGCCACGGGAATTACGGCTTCGAGTCGGCTTCAGAATTCTATTTCGGGAAATCGCTTAAAGACCTGGCCCTGCCGGAAGCGGCCCTCCTGGTGGCCATCGTGCGCGGCCCCAGCTATTCTCCGCTGCTGCACCCGGACCGCGCGCTCGCCCGCCGCAACCTGGTGATCAGCCGCCTGGTGGCCGCCGGCAAACTCACCCGCACCGCGATGGAAGAGGCGCAGAAGCTGCCCCTCGGACTGCACGTCCAGTATCCGCGAAACGATCTCGCGCCCTACTTTGTCGAGGAAATCCGGAAGTATCTCGAGCAGAAATACGGCACCGAAGCCGTCCACGAGCACGGCTTGCGCGTTTACACCACGCTCAACGTGGCCATGCAGCGCGCCGCCAACCGCGCCTTGAAGGACGGCCTGCAAGCCTACACACGCCGCCACGGTTGGAAAGGGAATCTGCCCAACATCCTCGACGAGCATCTCGGCACGCTCGACAAATATCAGGCGGACGACTGGCGCCGGCCGATGGAGAAGGGCGATTACGCCACCGCGCTGGTGCTCGAAGCCGGCGACTCCTCCGCGACGCTTCGCATCGGCCCGTATCGCGCCACCCTCACGCCTTCCGACATGGCCTGGACGGGCCAGAAAAAGCCTTCGAAACTGCTGAAGCCCGGCGATCTCGCCATCGTGCGCCTGCGGGAAATTTCCGGCGCCACGGCCCGCGTGGATTTGGAGGAAAAGCCGACCGCGCAGGCCGCCTTCCTGGCCATCGAGAATTCCTCCGGAGAAATCAAGGCCATGATCGGCGGCTACAGCTTCGAGGATTCGAAATTCAACCGCGCCACGCAGGCCACGCGGCAGGTTGGCAGCTCCTTCAAGCCCTACCTCTACACCGCCGCGATTGAAGAAGGCCACGACCCCTTCGAGACCATCGTGGACGCCCCCATCACCTTCCAGAGCGGAGGACAGGACTACTCCCCGCACAACTATGACGGCAAATTCGAGGGCCGGATTACGCTGCGGCGCGCGCTGGCCGGCTCCCGCAATGTTCCCGCCGTGAAACTCGCGGCCGAGGTTGGCATCCCCAATGTGATCGATATGGCCAAACGCTTCGGAGTTACCGCGCCCTTGCAGCCCTACCTGCCGCTGGTACTGGGAGCGGCGGAGATCACCCTGCTGGAGCACACTTCCTCGTTCACCGTCTTTCCCAACGACGGCATCCGCATCGAGCCGCACCTGATCCGCAGGGTGACCGCCTACGACGGCGCGGTGCTCGAAGAAGCGCGGCCCAAGGTGTACGACGTCTTGAAACCGGAAGTGGCCCGCACCATGACGGCCATGCTCGAGGAGGTCGTGCAATTCGGCACGGCCATGCGCGCCAGAGAATTGAAGCGCCCGGTGGCCGGAAAGACGGGCACCACCAGCGATTTTACCGACGCCTGGTTCATGGGCTTCACGCCTTCGCTCACTGCCGGCGTTTGGATGGGCAACGACGACAATAGCGTCCCGCTCGGCAACAAAGAGACCGGCGCCAAGGCCGCTTTGCCCATCTGGATCGAATTCATGAAGGAGATTTGCGACGATAAACCCCTCGAGCAGTTCGTCAACGTAGTCCCGCTCGAAAAATTGGCCCCGACCCACCTCGTGCTCGTCGATACGCCCGACTCCGCGCCCACCGAAGACGCCGAGGAGCACGGCATCCGCGAAAGAAAAACGGCCGCGCCGCAGCAGACCCCGCCCAAGCCTGCTTCGCCCACCTCCGGCGGTAATCCTCCTTCAGGCGCGCCGTTCCGCCCGGGTTCCTCTCCGCCGAACTGATCGGATCATTTCCTCACCCCGGTACGCGCGACACTGGTCTTCGACTGTCCTTCAGTCCAGTAGTCCTCGCGCGAACTGTGTGCGTATTCTTATCTTGCGTCCTCAGGCGATGGATCGCCGTGGAACCGAAAGCTCGTCCGGCCCCTCCTGCCGCTTCTAGAAGGAAGCGACCTTCCTCTTCTTGTGCCACCGTCGGCTCGATGGCGTTTGGGGATTCGACTGGCTTCTGCCGCAATGCGAGGGGAGGCGGACGCGGGTGGCCGCGCGGGGCTGCGCAGAAATCCAGATGTGCGTACTGATGCTCAGCAGCGCTGATACACCGTACCTGCCCAACGGGTACTGCTTCCTGTGGGACGGGCCGCTCGTCTGGCTGCACGTCACCGCGGATCTCATCGTTGCCGTCGCGTTCGTTCTGATCCCCGTCGCCCTCCTCTGGTTCGTGGGCAAGCGCCGCGACGTGCCCTTTCAAGGATTGGTGCTCTGGTTCAGCGCGTTCCTCGTGGCCTGCGCGGCAACCTGCTTTTTGGGGGTCTGGAACCTCTGGCACAACGCCTACTGGCTTGGAGGAGCGACAAAAGCCGTCGCTGCCATCACTGCCGTCGCCAGCGCGGGCTACCTCGTCCTGCTGCTTCCGAAAGCAGTGACCCTGCCGAGCCCGCGGCAAATGAAGGAAACCAATGAACGTCTGGCGCAGGAAATCGCCGGGCGCGAACGCGTGATGAAACAGCTCCAGTCGCTCAATCAGGAGCTCGAAAGCCGCGTGCACAGCAGGACCGAAGAACTGGAAGCCGCCCTTCGCGAAATGCAGAAAGAAAACCGCGAACGCCGCTCCATTGAAGAAGCGCTGCGCCGCTGGGAAGTGATCTTCGCGCACGCCGGATGGGGAGTGGCGCTGGCCGATCCCGACAATTATCGTCTGGACGCGGTGAACCCCGCGTTCGCCGCCATGCACGGATGGTCGGCCGAAGAGCTGACCGGCAAATCTCTCGAAGAAGTGCTCGCTCCGGAATGGCGCGCGCGTCTCCGCGACACGGCGCGGCTCACCGACGAGCTCGGCCACAACATCTACGAAGCGGAACACGTCCGCAAGAACGGCACGCGTTTCCCCGTGCTCACCGACGTGGTCGCCTGCAAGGATGCAACCGGGCGTGTGCTCTATCGCGCCGCCAATTTTCAGGACATCACGGAGCGGAAGCGCGCCGAGAGCGAGCGCCAGCAGGCCACCGAACGGCTCACCCGTCTATTGCGCGAGACGGAAGAGAAGAGCCGCCAGATCGAAATGATCAAGCAGATGAGCACCCTGCTGCAGACCTGCGCAAACACCCAGGAAGCCTTCGAGGTTGTGCGCGAATTTGCCGCGCGCCTCTTCCCCGACGATTCCGGCGCTCTCTGTCTGCTGAATCCCTCGGTCGCGCTCATGGAAGCCGCCGCGGTCTGGGGTCCCCAGCCGGCCCGCGAGACGATGTTCGCGCCCGAGGATTGCTGGGCGCTCCGCACCGGACGCGTCCACGTTTCCAGCCCCGATGGCGTCGCGCTGCATTGCACCCACGTCTCCGCATCGCCCGGCGCGAGCTATGTGTGCGTGCCCATGGTGGCGCACAACGAATCCATCGGCGTCCTGAGTGTGCACTGCGGCGCCGCGGAGGCCGGGTTGCCCCTCGAGGACCGCCTGCATGCCCAGCGCGAACGCGAACGCCTGGCGGCAAACTTTGCGGCCGATATCGCTCTCGCGCTCGCCAACCTCCGGCTGCGCGAAACCCTGCGCACGCAATCCACGCGTGACGCGCTCACCGGGCTGTTCAACCGGCGCTACCTCACCGAGTCGCTCGACCGCGAAGTTCGCCGCGCCGAGCGCAACGGCCGGCCGCTCGGCATCGTCATGCTGGACCTGGATCAGTTCAAGCCCTTCAACGATACGCACGGCCACGAAGCCGGCGACGCCCTGCTGCGTTCCTTTGGCCGCTTCATTCACAAAAACACGCGCGGCGAAGACATCGCCTGCCGCTACGGCGGCGACGAATTCGTCATCCTGCTCGTGGATGCCGATTTGGATGTCGCGCGGCGACGTGCCGAGGAATTGCGCGAAGGTTTTGGGAGGATGGTCGTGCGCCACCTGAACCAGAAGCTGGATTCCGTTTCGTTCTCCATGGGTGTGGCGGCCTTCCCGATCCACGGCACCACCTCGGAGGATTTGCTCGCGGCGGCCGACGAGGCGCTCTACGACGCCAAGGCACAGGGACGAAACCGCGTGAGCGTTTACAAAGGTCGCGGGTGAACACGCTGGCAGCGAAGCGCGCCCTACGCCCGCGCGAAATGGTCCCAGCCCAGCGGACGCAGCGTGCGCATTCGCCCATTCGTTTCGAGCAGGATGGTTCGGCGTGAAGTGAGTTCGCCGATGCGGGTGATGGGGACTCCGTGGAAATGCGAAGGCACGCGGGAGATTTTGCGGTGCGGGACCGTGAACAGCAGTTCGTAGTCATCGCCGCCGTGGAGCGCGCGCTCGAGCTGCGGCGCTCGCTCACCGCCCGACTCACTGCGACGTGTTCCGCGACGCTCGTCGCGGGTCATGGGAAGCGCAGCGCCATGGATCACGGCGCCCACGCGGCTCGCGGCGCACAGCCGTGCCAGATCCGTCGAAAGGCCGTCGGAGATGTCCATGGCAGCGGAGGCAAGCCCGCGCTCGGCGAGCAGCCGGCCGATGGCAAGCCGCGGTTGGGGGTAGAGATGGCGCGTCAGCGAATACGAGTCCGCATACCGCGCGAGTGCGCGCGCGCCTTCGCGCAGCAGCATCTCGAGCCCGGCCTGCGCCGCGCCCAGCCGGCCCGTTACGTAGATGGCGTCGCCGGTGCGCCCGCCGCTGCGCGTGAGCACGCCGCGCCCTGGCGCCTCACCCATCACCGTGATTGCGGCAGCCACATGATTGTCACGGGCAACGTCGCCGCCGATCAGTCGCATTCGGAACATGCGTGCGGCCCGGCCCATGCCGCGGGTGAATTCGTCGAGCCAGCTTCCTGCTCTCCGAAGCGGGAGCGCAAGCGTCAAAAGAAAATAGCGCGGCTCCGCGCCCATCGCAGCCAGGTCGCTCGTGGCCCGCGCCAGGGCTTTGAATCCCGCCTGCCCGGGCGGATGAATTCGGATGAGGAAATGCCTGCCCTCGATGAACGCATCCGTGCTCACCACCCAATCGCGCCCGCGCGGCGCGCGCACCACTGCGGCATCGTCCCCGATGCCCAGCGGGATGTCGGCACGCGGGCGTGCGCCGGTGCGGCTCGGAATTTCCCGCGCCAAGCGGGCGATGAGTTCGGCTTCAGTTCTCATTCGCTCTCATCTACGGCCCGGATACGGTCTGCAGCTCGCTCTACTACATTTGCGGGACGTGTGTGCGTCCGCAAGCATAACGCCGGAGCCTTTCGAGATTTCCACGGGAAAAAGTTCGCCCCTCGTTTGGTTTGGACGCATACTTGCTCGCCCCGTCCGAGTCAATTTTTCTTGACTTCGGCGTTTCCATCTCTTTACACTCACTCAGACTTTCGTTGCAGTTCGCGGGTTCGACACGCATTTACCCAGCACGCGCCGGTTGCGGGGGCAGCCGGCCTGGATTCAGCGCAGAAAATCTCACCGGACCAAACACGCGCATGATGCCCAAATCGTTTACATTTCTCTTGGTATCCGGAAACCGGGGAAATCTCCGCAAGGTCAGTGTTCCCTACTACATTGTGCACCTGCTGGCCCTTTTCGCGGTTGTGGGCGGCGTCACCGTCTTCGCGGCGATGGGTTCCTACGGACGGATGCTCTGGAAAGCCACGAGCTACAACGCGCTGCGCAAGGATCAGCAACGCTTGCAGAGGGAATTCCAGGACCTTCAGGCGCGCGTAAAGGATTCCGACCAGAAAATTTCCTCGCTCCAGTCCCTCGCCACCGACGTGGCCATGAGCTATGGAATTCTTGGCGCGCGGCAGACGCCGTTCTTCGGCACCAGCAATCCTCCGGAGAGCGAAGCGGCGTTCAACCAATCCGTGGAGCAATTTCTATTTCTGAAGAAGAACGGCACTGCCGTCGCACTTTCGGCTGAGGGCATTTTGCTGGCTCCCGGACGCAACTGGGAAGACATGCAATTCACTCCCTCGCTCTGGCCTGTAGTGGGCATGCTTACAGGAACGTTTGGCGAGCGGCTCGACCCGTTCAGTGGTGAGGGTGCGTTCCATTCCGGCCTCGATATCTCCGCGCCATACGGCACGGAGGTGCGCGTCACTGCCGACGGCGTCATTTCCGATATCGGTACGCACACTGGTCTGGGTCGCGCCATCACCGTCGATCACGGATTCGGGATCGAAACCGTATATGGCCACCTCTCCCAGTACGGCACCGAGCCGGGCAGGCGGGTCAAGCGTGGCGAAGTCATCGGCTATGTGGGAGACAGCGGCAGAGCCTCCGGGCCGCATTTGCATTTTGAGGTGCATGTTTACGGCACGCCTGTGAACCCGTTGAAGTTCCTGAAAGGGGGAGTTTCCGGCGAGTAGCGGGGCGGATTTGGCAGGCTGAGATTCCGGACGAATTGGCCGCTGGCAGCGGTCGTTTGCACCTGTTCCGAGGCCATACGGTTTTCCACAACCCCTCTGTTGTCAACAGGACAGGCGCCGCTTGCAATTCAGATGCCGCTCTGCTATCTTTTCAAGGTTACCTAGGCTGGCGTAGCTCAGCTGGTAGAGCATCTGATTTGTAATCAGAGGGTCGGGGGTTCAATTCCCTCCGCCAGCTCGTCCAGACGAGCAAAACGAGTTCGCTACCACTGCGGAGCAGATTCGAGAACAAGACGAAGACAGGGTTTGTGTCTCCGGACGCAAGCCCTTTTTGCGTCCATGCGCCTCGGTGTGTGGACGGGTGGGTGAGCGGTTAAAACCAGCAGACTGTAAATCTGCCGCTCCTTGCGGGCTACGGAGGTTCGAATCCTCCCCCGTCCACCAGATTCGC
>DASPSB010000035.1:0-3905 GCA_035624135.1 Candidatus Acidiferrales bacterium
CGCGCGCGCAATATCGCGCTCATGCCCTTCGGCGGCGCCAGATAGCGGCGCGGTGTGGGCATCAGCTCCGTGTCATCCCGAGCGGAGCGAGGGATCTGCTTCTCGTGATTTCGCGACGAGCCGTAGTCAATGTTTCTTGGCCGCGGGTTTCTGAAACAGTTCGTATCGCCGATTACGGCGACATCGAGAGGAACGACGATGCAAATCATCCTGCAGGAAGATGTCGAAAAGCTCGGCCATCGCGGCCAGGTCGTGGAAGTCGCGGAGGGTTACGCCCGCAATTATCTTCTCCCGCGTAAGCTCGCTCTGCCCGTCAGCCCGGGCAACCTCAAGCAGCTCGAACAGATTAAGCGTTCGCTCGCCAAGCGTGAAGCCACCGAGCGCGAAGGCGCCCAGAAGCAGGCCGAGCTGCTCGGCACCCTCGTCGTCGAGTTCGCCCGCAAGGCCGGCGAGAACGACCAGATGTTCGGCTCCGTCACCGCGGCCGATATCGCCGAATCGCTCGCCGCGAAGGGCTACTCCGTGGACAAGCGCAAAATTCAGCTCGAGCAGCCTATCAAGACGCTCGGCGAATACGACGTCCCGGCCAAGCTCCACCGCGAAGTCACCGCCTCGCTCAAAGTCGTCGTCAAAAAAGCAGATTAGTGCTACAGATTTTTCTTTTTTCAATCAGTCGCGCACGAGTTTTTTCTGCGCCTCTCTCCCGTAGCGCCGGCGTTCCGCGCCGGCCATTCGTAATCTTCTCCGCGTCCATCTTGCCTGCTTGTTCTTCGTGGGGGCACGTCCCGGAGCTTCGGGATGCCGTGCCCCATGTCCGCGCAATGGAATCCTCCGCCCTGCCCCGACTTTTAATTTTGTCAAGCCTCCTCGCCCCGATATTCACAGCCGTTCAAAATTTTGCAGAGCCCCGCGTTTGACTCCCCTCGCCTCCCCCCCCGACAATCCCTCTCGTACTCGAAACCGTTCTTTGCCTGGTCCCGTTTGATCTTGCGAGTTTCGAGTTTCGTTTTTGCATTTACTGGTTTCGCTTTTCCCTTGCTATCGCCTGCACTTTAGGCGAATATAAAGCGAATATGAGGAGGACGGTTAGTCTTTCCCATGGCTCCTGATGTTGCCATCGAACGCCCGCTGCCCTCCTCGCTCGATGCCGAGCGTGGCATCCTCGGCGCCGTTCTGCTCGATAACCATTCCCTCCACGCCGCCCTCGAAATGCTTCGCACCGAGGACTTCTTCAGCGACCATCACCGCCGCATCTTCGACGGCATGATCGAGCTTTCCGAAGCGCACAAGGCCATCGATCTGCTCACCCTCACTGACGAGCTCCGCCGCAAAGGCGCGCTCGAAGCCGCCGGCGGTGCCGCCTATCTCGCCTCGCTCGTCGACGGCGTCCCACGCATCGCCAACGTCGCGCACTACGCCCGCATCGTTAAGGAAAAGTCGCTCCTCCGTCATCTCGTCCAGACCGCGCATTCCATCGAGCAGCGCGCGCTCGAAGCCGAGCTCGGCGCCGACGAAATGCTCGATACCGCCGAGTCCGAGATTTTCCGTCTCGCCGAAGACCGCGTCCGTCAGGGCTTCGTCACCGTCAAAGAGCTCGTCCAGAAAAACTACGAGCGTCTCGAGCGCCTGGTCAGCGAAGGACGTACCGTCACCGGCCTCGCCACCGGCTACGGCCGTCTCGATGAAATGACCTCAGGCCTCCAGCCCTCCGAGCTGCTCATCATCGCCGCACGTCCCTCCATGGGCAAAACGGCGCTCGCGCTGAATATCGCGGAAAACGTCGCCACCACGGGGCACAGGGTCGCCCTCTTCAGCCTGGAAATGTCCAAAGAAGCGCTCCTCATGCGCCTGCTTTCCTCTCATGCCCGCATCGACGCGCACAAATTCCGCACCGGCCATTTGAATATGGACGACCGCGAAAAAATGAGCGCCTCGCTCAACGAGCTCGCCCGCGCCCCCGTCTGGATCGACGATTCCTCCTCCGCCACCGTCGTGGAAATGGGCGCCAAGGCCCGTCGCCTCAAAAACGACAAGGGCCTCGACCTCGTCATCGTGGACTACCTCCAGTTGATGACGGCAAGGGGAAGGTTCAGCAACAGGAACGAAGAAGTTTCTTCCATCACCCGCGGCCTCAAAGCTATGGCCAAGGAATTGGGCGTGCCTGTCCTGGTGCTGAGCCAGTTGACCCGCGCTCCCGAGCGCGACGAGCGCCGCCCGCAGCTTGCCGATTTGCGGGAGTCTGGGGCGATAGAACAGGATGCAGATCTTGTTTTGTTTATAAATCGTCCCGGCTTCTACAAGCCCGACGCTCCCGACGAGGAACGCAACCGCGCCGAGTTCATCATCGCCAAGCAGCGCAACGGCCCCACCGGCATCTTGAAATTCGTCTTCCTCCACACCTACACGCGCTTCGAGCAAGCCTCTCCCGAAGTCATGGACGAGGAGATGTAACCGGCTCCCCTGCTCGCCATCCAGATGCTTCGGGACCACCCGCCACTGCCCTCAAAAAAACACTTGACAACCTATACTGTGTGGCATATAGTGTGTGTCGAACACTATATGGAACACAGCTCAGACCAATACGCCCCCTTCGAAAACCTCCGCCTCGAACTTCGTCGCGGATGTCTCGTCCTCGCCGTCCTCTCCGCACTTCGAACCGAGCAATACGGCTACACCCTTAGGAAAACCCTCGCCGACCAGGGCATGGAAATGGACGAAGGCACCCTCTACCCCCTCCTCCGCCGCCTCGAATCCCAGGGACTGCTCGTCAGCCAGTGGCGCGAGGAGGACAAGCGCAACAAGCGCTTCTACCGCCTTTCTCCCGACGGCAAAGCCGTATTTAAGCAGCTCCTCGCCGAATGGGATTCAATCGGGTCCTCTCTCAATGGCATTGTCAAGGAGACGCGTCATGGAACTCGTTGAACGCTATTTGCAGGCCGTCAAATTCTGGCTGCCGCGCGATAAGCATGACGACATCATCGCCGAGCTGCGTGAAGATCTCCGCTCCGAAATCGAAGAGAAGGAATCCTCCCTCGGCCATGCGGTGGAAAAAGGCGACCTGGAAGCCCTGCTCAAGCGCCGCGGCCCGCCGGTCGTCGTCGCCGGCCGCTATCTTCCCCAGCGCCATCTGATCGGCCCGATCTGGTTTCCCATTTATTGGCTCGTGCTGCGCCTCGCCGTCACCGTCAACGCCGTGCCCTGGCTCATCGTCTGGCTGATCCTGGTGCTCAACAGCCCTGGGTATCGCGCCGCGCATCGCGGGATGGCTCTCTACGGCACGCTGGTCACTCTTTGGACCGCGATTTGGATTCAGTTCGCCGTCATCACTCTCGTCTTCGCTTTGCTCGATCGCTACCAGACCAGCGCCTTCATCGCCGGCTGGAAGCCCAGCCAGCTCCAACCGTTGCGCAAGACCCGCATTCGCGTCCCCCGCGTCGAGTCCGCGACCGGCCTGATCTTCAGCCTGATTTTTCTCTACTGGTTGCTCTCTGCGCCGGCCGTTCCCTGGATGGCGTTCGGCCCCGCGGCCAGCTTCATGCAGGTCAATCCGGATCTGCGCGTCTTTTATCTGCCTATCGTCTTCCTCGTCCTTGTAGGCCTCGCGCAGCAAGTCTTGAATCTCTTCCGTCCCGAATGGATCTGGCTGCCATCCACCACCGGCCTGGCCACCTCGATTGCCGGCATGGTGATCCTCTATTTCGTGGGGCGCGTTTCACCCTTCGTCACGGTTTCCGATCCCGCCGCGAATGCCGCCCGGTATGGAAACGTCGTGGGAATCGTGAATCTGTGTCTCATGCTGACCCTCGGATGCTGGTGGCTCGGACTCGCCATTGCCTGCGTCGTTCACACTTTCCAGTGCCTCGGCCATCTCCGCCGCTGGATCAAGCCGTCGGACGGCTCTGCCC